>JAZUEE010000075.1:0-5417 GCA_045639985.1 Bacteroidales bacterium | reverse complement strand
TCTTCTGGAGAGACGAAATATCGTTTCACATCGTTGGGTGCAGCCAACGGCTGTTTTTTCTGCAAACGATGCAGCCAGCCATCGGGCAACGAACCATTAGAGAAGGCAACATTTGCAAATCGAGCCGTAGTAACCTTGAATGAGTCGTTGTACGACATCACCAAATCTTCCATAATGCGCTTGCTGGCTCTCATAATGTTGACGGGATTGGCAGCTTTGTCGGTGGATACGCAGAAAAAGTGCTTGGGTGGGTATTTGCAAAGCAAGTCCATCAGTTTTTTCGCCTTAATGTCGTTGTTTTCAATAAGTGCCTGCACACTATATTTGTCTTTTTCCGAGCGCACGTGCTTGTGTGCCGAAAAGTTGGCCACGATGTCGAATCCCTTCTCTTCCAAAAAGATGCGTTCGAAAATTGGGTCTGCAAAGTTGAGTGTATAGCAGCGGAACTCATCTGGAACAAACAATCCGTATGTAGAACGTACATCACGCACCAGTTCCGCCAATCCGTTTTCATTAAGGTCAATTACCACAACAGAACATGGTTCAAAACGGAGCACCGCCTTGATAAAACTGGAACCAATGGAACCAGCTCCTCCAATCACGCACACTTTCTTTCCTTTAATCTCAGCAGATAATATATCCCTATAAGTCTCAATATCTTGTGCAAACATACTCTGTTGGCGAGATATGACCGAATCAGCGATAAATTTATCCAAGTTGAACATTTTGTGCGAATATTGATTATTAGACATTTAATCTATTTCGTGTTATTATGTAAGCCTCCGTAGGCGATTTTCTTTCTCTTCTCCTTCCCGCCGCACTTTCCCCGGGGCGGGTTCGGGGTTTCCTCTCCATTTATTCGACCGTTTAATTATTAGGGTATATCACCATCGGGATCACCATCGGGATCACCATCGGGATCATCATCGAGATCATCATTGGGATCACTTTGTCTTTTTCCCCTTTTCATCATCATTTTATATTCCATCCTCCTGTACGGTTATTTCCTTCATAATAAATTAAGTTAGCAGTTTTAAGTATCTGCGTATATCGTTTAACCGTAGGATAACTTTTTCCGGTTATTTCTGCCAATTTATCCAATTTCACAGATTTATTCATCGACAAATATTCTAAAATAATCGCCAATGATTGAGATACAGCATCTTCAACATTCAACTTGGAGGCGACAGACATCCAATCTTTTGTCTTCGCTGCCGATTGCCGGTGATATACTGATGGAAAAGTCAAGGTTACATAACCATCTTCATTTTTCCAAAAAGGCATTTCACCATTGATATGTTCACATTCATTGATAATTCGCTGGGTGCCGCTTCCTGCCATCTCAATATAACCCAAGGTGAAAAAGGCATTGGCGATATCGGGATTTCTCAAAATAGATTTGTGCGTACTATTCAAATCCGCCACAGTGATACCCTGAGGCAAGCTTCCGCTATTAATAATTTCCACTCGGTCTGAATACAAATTGATGGCCACAAAAGAATCGTATGTGTCGTATTTCCTGTGTACCACCGCATTAAGCAATCCTTCTCTTAAAGCCACTTTAGACAAGGATTCGATTTGGATGCGCTGGTTATTGGTGATATTTATTTTGGGAGGATAGAATCCCGTCACATACGTTGTTATTTCATCCACGGTTTGCACAATATTTTCCTCAAAAAGACGGACATTGATCAATTCTGCGCCTGCGCTGTCACCAAAAAGCGAAATTCGGATACGCATTTGGGGCAATACTTCGGATGGACGCTCGTGCAACACGACCGTTCCCGCATTCGTGATGGAATCGTCAACAATGAAGTTCAATAGTTTGCATATCTCCTCCTCGCCTGCTGCTGAAGTGCACTTTTCAGCATCAACAAATTTCAATCTGAATCTTTCCAATACCGACTTTGACAAACTACTGATATCCGTTTGACGATTGGGCTTCCGTTCCCAACTTGATTCCATTTGTGCTCGTTCTTCAAAAAGGGCATCCACTTGATTCAAGTTGGCTTTTCTTACGACATTTCCCTCCTGCACGTAAAAATCTTTCAATGCGGTATATGGTTTTTGGCTGCCCATCCATACTGATACCAGTAAAACCTTTTTGCCTGCCTCATCTAAAACATTGAAAGTGAATGGCAAGGTTGGAACTATTTGATGGGACAAGTTGGCAATCGCACACTTGATTTTCTCTTCAGTAATACCCACTATAGAACTGCCGTCTCCAACACCAAGCAAAATATTACCGCCTCTTCCGTTGGCCATCGCACAGGCTACCTTCAGGACGTTTTCGCTGTATGATGCGCACAGACACAACGTCTCATTTTCACCATCTTTAAGAAGATATTCCAATATGGGATTGCTATACTTCATCTTCATTAGGCTTCGTTAACAATACTATCAATCATTTCGTAATTGCCAAAATTAGTCTTTATCCAAGTTTTCATTTCCAAGAGATTTCCACAATACTGCATCCAATTATTTATGATTTTTCCTTCACTTGGAAGATACTCGTCTTTCTGATTGACAAATTTCTCCATTTCAAAGCATTCCTCGCTAAATCGTCGGCTGTTATCAGGTCCAAAGATATCCAACACTTTTGGGAGTTTTTTTTCTTTTCGAACGGCCATTTTACGATACGTTGACAACATTCCCGTAATCCATTGGGACATATTCAAAGGCTTGTTTCGCAGCACCAATGACCTACATAATTCAGAAGCCCACTGCACACGTTTGTCCACGATATACCAAGCTGGTTTGTTGTATTTTCTAGCTGTTTCAAATTCTTGGAACGTAACAGATTTTCCGCCTTTCTTTCCTGATCCTGTATAAGGTCTAATTATGCCAAGAAATAAGTCACAGTCTTCAACTGCTTTATAACAATTGTCAAAATTCCCCAAACGAGTATCAGCCACAATTGTTCCTTCCTTTGAACATAACACATCATATCCTAAAGTGTTGAGATATGAACATAGTACGTCTAATTGATCTTCAAAATCCAAAACGGATGAACTGACCATAACCTTATATCTTCTTTGAGAAGAAGGAGCATTGTTTTTATCAAGATCTTCTACAGTCATCATTTTAGAATGTGTTTTTTCCAATTAGAAAAACAGAACAGCAAAAATACAACATTTACACTAAACCTCAAAGGGTAGTTTCTTTTTTTCCTTTTCTCTCCCTCCCCTCTCCCTCCAAAACGGGTTCGGGGTGTATTTTCTTATTCGTTTTTTATTCTTTCTTTTCCGTCACCTGCCAGTATCCGCCCTTGTCGGGACCGATGCGGGTGATTAATCCTTTTCCCTGCAATTTTTTAATGTGCTCTCGTATAGTGTCCCTGTGTTTTTTTGTTATTTGAGCCAGTTCATCATACGTAATCTTGGAATTTCCCAACATCAATTCCATAATTTGACTATCCAAAGAATTTACAGGCGGATTTACAGGCGGATTTACAGGCGGATTTACAGGCGGGTTTTTTTCGGCTGTATCTACTTCCGTACTGTTTCGCCAAATAATTGTACAAAAATCCTCATCTTCAATAAATTCCGGGGATTTCAATCCCTTCGCCACACATGTCTCAACCAAATCATTTGTGCCCGTACCCAATCGCTCAATATATCCTGCAAGATAGGCGGGATAGGCAAGCGTCGGATTTACTGGTATTGATTTATGTTTTGCCTTAAGTTTTGTAGTCGTCAACCCCATTGGCAATCGACCAGGGTTCCAAATCTCTAACCGGTCTCTGAACAGCATCACCTGCACACTGGCATTACTCGTGTAATCTCTATGCACAATGGCATTTATGATGGCTTCGTGTACGGCGGAGACCGGAAGTTCATACTCCACCCCATCGTCATTCGCAGAATGATTCCCTATCCTGGCATCAATATGCGACATTACAAACGAGACGGCCTGGTCACACATTTCAAAAATAGTGCCACCAAATACCTGATAATAGGGAGCGGGTTTTTGCACATTCACGCCGTAAAACTGCGCACACTTCACCTCTGAAGGACGAAAGAAATGTTGCGGATTCTTTCCAAAAAGCAACAGTGCCGAATTGGTAATACGTCCATCATCGGTCGTCAAATCCAAACTCATCAGCACAGCAAGCAAACCATCCTTTTCCAATGAAAGTTTATAGTCTCGTTTCAGCTTAGCCAAATTGATAAAGGATTGTACTTTTCTTTCATCAATATCTGCTAAAGAAGCATTGTCATTAATAGAAGCATCAAATGGCGATATGCGGACAATCTCCTTCACTTCCAAAAAGCGGACAAGAGCAGCATAAACTGCCATTTGAAGTTGTTCGTATGAGTTGAATGATTTTCTAACGACCGCCTGTTCGGCTTTGTCAATCAAATTTTGCTCTTTGGGATGCCGTTCAGATACTTGCTTGATGAAAACTAAGCGATAGCGGTTGTGTTGCGTGGCGGCATCAAACTCGCGCTCGGTTGGCGATACGCCTTCATCATCTTCAAAGCCGTATTTCTCACCGAACAGGCCGACATAGACTTCACTGCGGGCAGCTTCCGACAAATATGCTTCGCGAGCATTTTGATCTTCGGCTGGCAAATCCTCAAACAAGAATGGGACAAATAACTTTCCAAGCAAAGCATCCTGCCGGATGTAGTCGCACAGCTTTCGCCTCTCTGATGCGAACTCCGATTGAACACTGCTTATGAGAAGTCTAAATCTTGCCATTTTCAATACAATTTGAGTTTTCGCTTTCTTTATTCTTTCAATGTCTCTTCTTCTTTTCTCTCTCCCGCCTCACATTCCCCGGGGCAGGTTCGGGGTGTTTTATTCTTAATCTTTTTCCTCCGTCACCTTCCAATAACCGCCCTTGTCTGGCCCGACGCGAATAAGGAGACCTTTCTTCTTTAATTTCCCAATATACTCGCGAACTGTTGTGAATCCGACACCTATTTCATCTGCAATTTGCTTTTGTGAATAGGTCGGATTCTTTTTTAATGTTCCAACAATTTTTGCTTCTAATGGGGTTAATGATTTTTTTTCTGTAGGGTTTTCTGTAGGGTTTTCTGTAGGGTTATGTAGGTCTTTTTCTAGGTCTTTTTGTAGGTCTTTTTGTAGGTCTTTCTCCGTAGTTTTCTCCGTAATTTCTTGTTCTGTAGGGTTTTCTGTAGGGTTCTCTATAGGGTTTTGCAGGTCTTTCTCCGTAGTTTCCTTTCCGAGAGACTCCTTTGCCTTTTCTTTCCCTTCATACATCAAGGAATACGCCGTTCCCACAATCATAAAGGCAATCTGCTCATACTTGGGAGTCGGGTTCCCCGCTTCTTTCAATTCCCGGTACATTCTATCTACACCTTCGCCAAATTCACGCACAAACTTATGTGCTTTCAGAAATTTGGCGATAATGGGATTCCGAGAAAAATGCACAAAACGCATATTATCCA
>JAZUEE010000074.1:0-4442 GCA_045639985.1 Bacteroidales bacterium | reverse complement strand
CTTGTACAATATGGCAAGTCACCATTCCGGACTGGCACGCACGGCACCAGCGTATTATCCTGTATTGCCGCTTATTCACCGCACAAAATCGTGGGCAGCGCACCAATGGTGCAAGTTTTCCTTTGCCAGACCGAAGACGGGCGCACCGAGCACAAAGTGGAAGAGGACAATTGGGTGGCGGGCGTAGAATTGGCCGACAGTTTGGGATGTCAAGTGCTAAACTCATCTTTGGGCTACACCAAATTTGACGACTCCACACAGACTCGCGTATTTAAAGACCTCACCGGCAAGGTGAGCCGCGCCTCACAAGCGGCCAGCATGGCCAGCGCCAAAGGAATGCTCATCTGCAACAGCGCCGGAAACGAAGGGTTCAACGAATGGCGCCATATCGGATGTCCAGCCGACGCCCCCGGCATACTCACCGTTGGGGCCGTCAACAACAAACGGCATCGCGCCATTTTCAGTTCGTACGGTCCGACCGCCGACGGACGCATCAAGCCAGACGTGTGTGCGTTAGGGCTGATGACTGCCGTAGGCGGACTGAACGGCATGCCCTCTGTTGCCAGCGGCACATCCTTTTCCGCTCCTTTGATGGCCGGCATGACCGCCTGCCTACGGCAAGCTTTTCCCGATAAGTCCAACGTTGAAATCATGGATGCCATCCGTCAAAGCGGTTCCCAAGCCGCACACCCCGACACCTTAATGGGCTATGGCATTCCAGATTTTCTCCGCGCCTACAACATTCTCAAACAACCAGCCAACAGTGTCAACAACATCGCCTTCGATTCTTTCGTTGCCAACAACGACACGCTCTATCTCTCCATCTCTGACTTCATGATTTCAGATGTAGTATCCCGCTGCGTAGTCACCATCCCTGACAATCCAAAAGCCAAGATACAATGCTTAAAAAACGGGAGCCACCCCAACGAGGACGGCTCCGTATGTTATCTATACAAAATCGTACTTCCTAAGCTTAAGAAAAAACATTCTTACAAACTCACTGAAATAGAAATCAACCACTTTGGAGAAACGAAGAGTTTCGTGGTTGGACAAGAAACAGATTAATAAGACCACTTAGTCTCGAAGACAACGGACGGAATAGGCGACCTCTTTTCCATTATCAAAACAATTCACCTTGGAATCATTATAATCCAATCTTCTATAATTTGCATGACTGCGATAATCGTTATTTTGTGTAGAGCTCCAGAAGAAAGCGTATTCTCCAAAATCATCGAATCCCATAGCATATTTACCGGCCGGCACGGCGGTAAAACCTGTCGCATTATTTGAAAATGATTCGTTGCCAACAGAACAACCATTTTCGTCGCTCTCCCATCCCGTAGTAGCAGCCAATGCCTTTGCGATATGTGCAACATTCGTGCTATAGCCATTACAATTATAAGCACTTCGAGCAGCCACATAGTCTGTCAAAGCAGTCCAATCCGAATCACTTGGGACATGCCATCCTTGTGGACAAATACCTCTACGATTACCAACAAAAGTCACGTCCACCGCATCATCCGAATCATAACTAAAGGATATCTCCTCAAAAGATGTATTGAACGTATCCACGGCTGCGTTCCAATTGTACAACAATCCGTATGTATTCGTATTGGAAGAATCTCTATTCACATAATACGCCCCTTTTCCAGAATAGGTTCCTCTTAAATTATCATTAGGCAGCAAAATAACAGTTCCTGTACTTGGCGAAGTTGAACAACGCATGTTTTCCCTCATCCAACATTGATCACCAATCATCACCGTATTATACACATTGCCCTCATGATCCGTAGTTGTAGCCATGCCTGGACAGGGAAGACCATCGATAAAATTCAAAACAAGGTTCTCTGAAGTAAACTGTTCTTGTATAATTTCCTGACTAATAAGTTCCACGCCATCTTTGACAAAATATCCGACATAAGACATCCGATCTCCATTTTGGAAATTATGAGTAGATTGTCCCTTCGCAGACTCCCATTGGAGCATATTATGAAAACTCTTATCCTCTCCAACATATTGAATTTCATTCAATCCTCCATCACCATTATTGGTTATTTTAATAGAAGTGGCTTCTTTCCCCGAACGTGCTGTCACAACGTAATTTTGAGGATTATTCAATTTCACTCTGAAAGAATGGATGCCAACAGACAAGCATCCTTGATATTTTGCAACAGTGCGCCCGTCCAAACTAACGACATCTATTGTCACCTTACCGCCCCCAGGTACCGACAAACAAAAATCTGAAAATCCGTCAAAGGGATTGGGATAATTTTGAAAAAGTTTGAAATCTTTCACCTTGTCAAAATCTTTGATACCCGTCGTGCCCATTTCAAGCACAGTATCCGGATAACAAATGGTTTCCTGCCAATTCTGAGTTAAATTAGAAACAACAACCCTATTCAAACGGATATATTGACTATTACCATCACGTCCTGTGAATGTTAATGTTGTCGTTTGCGCAAAAGTGGCAAATACATTAAAGAGAAACAAAATAAGAAATAAATGTTTTTTCATCATAAGTAAATAAATTTAATAAAAGTCATTGATACTGCCCACCCACAATGTACCGTCAGGCGCATGATTTGTTTCCGATTTGCTTTGATCAGCTTCCATATAAAAGCGTCCTTCCGCCCCTCTCGCAAGAAATGTGCTTCAATCGCTGCTGCGGCTCCTTCGGGGCAAGCTATCGCCTTCTTTTCCCTATGTAGCACCTTCTTTATTTTTTCAACTTCTTCTCAGCAAATCGAACACCGTCTTCACAGGGTTGAAAGTTTCGATAGGAACTTCTACAAAGATGGTAATCCATTTGCTCATCGCACCATTCCAAAGACCGGGCAGTTCCAATGCTTTAAGGGTACGGTCGCCGTATGATTTGGAAGAGATGAAGCCCGATTCAGGATCCACATAATCCGCCAAGTTGAATTTCTCGCCTTTGTAGTTTTTGAAAGCGCAAACCATATCCACGGGATTGAAGTGGGTGGCGTGCGTCATAATGTCCATTTGTTCCTCGTTCTTCTTGTCAATCTGGGAAGATTCGACAATTTGCAGGGAGGTCTCTCCTTCCGAGTTGATCACCCAGAACGGACCGCCACCGGGCTCGCCTTCGTTTTTCACCATACCGCAAATACGAATGGGGCGATTGAGTTTTTCGAACAAAGCTTCTTGGGAGAAATCCTCATCCAAGGAAATCATCAATTCGCTTTCGGCAAAATCGAGGATCTCGCAAAGCATCATTTCATCCACATTGCCGGCTTCAAGCTCTTTCAGATACTGGAACGTGCGGGCCTGCAATTGCAGCAGATAGGCAGCCAACGCCTTTTTGTACGTAACGGTAGGCATCACCTTGTTTTCGGTAATGACATTATCGATATTCTTCACAAAGACAACATCGGCATCCATTTTGTCGAGATTGTGAATCAATGCACCATGACCGGCAGGACGGAACAGCAGATTGCCATTCTCGTCGCGGAACGGTGAATTATCCAACTCGGCGGCCACCGTGTCTGTGGCGGGATCTTGAACGGAAAAATCAATGTTGTAATGCACGCCATATTGCTGTTCATACGTCGGAACGACTTGTGCCAACAGAGATTCAAAGCCCGCCTGATGTTGCGGAGAAACAGTGAAATGCAGGAAGCACTCGCCGTCGTTCTGCGCATAGAGGGCCGCTTCCACCAGATGTTCCTCCACCGCCGTGCGAATCTTGTCCTCATAACGATGAAACAACAGCAGACCTTTGGGTTGGTTGCCATAATTGAGGCCTTCGGGTTCCAATAGGTAGCGAACTATCAGTTTGTAGTTCTGTTTCTTAATTTCAGCTGCCATATCGTAACCATCCTTGGCAAGAACTTCGGAAAGCGCTTCATAGAACGGGAACTTGGGTAATTTCTCCAGGAATTTCAGCGCCTTCTCGTGAATTTCAGGAGTATTTTCGGAAAGATAGGAGAAGAGTTCCTTAAACATACGGGAAGCGGCGCCGGATGCGGGCACAAACTTCACCACTTTGCGTCCTTTCAACATATTGGGATAGTCGGCGGTGAGTTCTTCAACCTGTTCGGCATCCAATTGTACAATGCCGTCATTGATGGTGGCGGCGCGATCCAAATCGGCGAAATCAAAACCTTTTTCGAAACATTCCAGCTGGTGCCGGACTGTGTCAGCACTGCTGCCGCGCTGACGCATATAATCTAAATCTAAAGAAGAAAATTCAATCATAAGCCACAAAATTTTGAGGTGGCAAATATCCGTAAAATCCCAATACGGAAAGACGAGATACGAAAAAAAATAGCTTTTTCTCGTTTTTCTTTTTAGCACAATTTTTCTATCTTTGCGGCCTTGAAATTTTAATCATCATTAAATATAACCTATTATGAAAGAAACCGTTTACAGAGCACTTCATGAAAAACTCGGTGCCAAAATGGAAGAATTTGCTGGTTACTATA
>JAZUEE010000073.1:0-44269 GCA_045639985.1 Bacteroidales bacterium | reverse complement strand
TACCATACTGCGCTATTCTTTTGATTGTTTGTTTTCCTTGTCCATCCAGCGAATCAATCGGCGTTCCTTTCGGTCTATCTCTTTGGCCACTTTGTCCGGGCCGTAGATCAAGGCCAATTGGCGCACCATTATTTGCACATCGGCAATCTCGGTTATTACCTCTTCCGGGGTGGCTCGGCCATCCTGTTCACGCGACAAGGCAGTTATCAACTCGCCCATTTCTTCAATGGCTTTCTTCTTCTGGTGTTCCGCGCCGTAATGACGCACGGCCATTATCGGAACGGTCATTGGTTTCAATTGTTGCATATTATCCAAACAATGTGGGGTTAATATCCAATATTCGCTGATTGAAGCAGTCAATGTTCTTTTCCATTTCCTTGCTTATGCGCAGCGCATCGTAATTGTGCGTGTTGAACCATCGGTTCTGGTTCAATCTCATATCTGCGACATACTGCACGTATTGCTTGAAGGCTTCCGGCGTTATTTGTGCCGAATTTTCTATTTGAGGTAATGTTCCCATCGTGGTGGTATATTTTATCGTTTAACTTACAAAACGCCCTGTACGGGCCTTATTTTGCCTTACGCGGCCTTCCGCGCTTTTTGGCCTTGTTTGCGGTCTTTGTCTGCTTGGCCTTTCCTTTGGCCTTTTGTTTCGTGCTTGCAGGTTTCTTGGTGGCCTTTTTTGGAGTTACGGATGCAATACTTTGTTCCTTTTCGTTGGCCTTTTCCTGTGCCGGACACGAACACACAATGAATGTTCCCAGGTCGCGGACATAATGGCCGCATGAACGGCATTGCGCCGAATCAACATCCGCTTTGCCTTGCGGGCATCGGCAACCCTTGAACACCTTTTCCATTACTCAAACAATCCATCGCGTACACGTGCCGGGATATTCTCGCGCACCCAATTCGTATCGTTAACCAATGCCCAACGGCCAAAATGCATTATCAACAACGCATCAGCATTCCACAACGTAACCTTGGCATCTGGGTATTGGGCGGCAGCAAACTTTTGATATCTGCGCTTGCGGTCTGCCTTTTCTTCTTTCAACCCCTGTATGCGCAAGCGGAGCTTTGTTTGCCATGATGCCGGATGCACCATTACATACACGATGCCCGTTGTTTCAATAAGCACTTTCAAATGCTCATAATTGGCAATCATCTTTTGGATGCGGTAAAGCTTGCCCATGTTGGCCTTGTCATTCGTACCAACCGCAACATCATCAGGGCGCACGGACAACTTTTCAAGAAACACGATTGGCTTGTAATTGTCCTTGTAGTAAGAAAGAAGGTCTTTCAGCGCAACAATCTCTTTGGGCATCTTCATGGTTTTTACCTTCTCGCCCGGAATATACACGGCAATGCCGCCGTTCGCGCCGGGGTCAATCCCGATTACGCAATTGATTTTAATACTTGTTTTTTCCATTGTAATTATAATTTGTGGCCAATGTGCCATTTATTGCAATAACTGCATTTATATACGTTGTATCCCTGTGCTTGCAGATTGCGAAAGTTCATGTATGCAACCGCTTGTTGTTCCGTTTCAAATGCGCGTTTGGCCTTTATTCTGCGCCCACAGGCTTTGTTGAAATGGCAACGTGGGTATTTCTTCCAATCCATTATTCTGCAAGCAATGCCATAATCTCTTCCGGCGTTTCTACTACATTGTAGGGTAGTTCTTCATCGCGGTTATATATTTCTGTCCATTCACAACGAACGCCAATCTTGTCTATCTCGCTTTTTCTTACTACAAAATCAATCCAAAAGGGGTTTATATAGATTATCTTGTTAGAGGTTTGCGTTACTTTTATAAGCTTTGTTTTCATTTTCGCTTTTCGTATTTTATATAATCCATAATCTGCACATCATCGGCCACCATTTCGGCAAAGGCCGTTTTCAATGCCCGGTATCGCGCCAGCATGAACGCCGGGTGTTGTATCTCTGGGGCGTTGATGCCTTGCGCTGCCACGCGGTTCTTATCCCCAATTAGATGCCTTTGCCCCAAGTCAAACAGGGTGCGGCGTAATATCAATCGTTGTTCCTGTACCGTTACCGCAATCGGCTCTGCCAATCCCACCTTTGCCAATTCTTCGTAAATAACGGCTTCCATGATGGGCGAAATCTTCGGCATGTATCCGTGGTACTTGTAGAAGATGAAAGCATTGATTGTGTTGCGCTTTCCGATGTTCGTGTAATACAACTTGTCGGCATCACTCATTCCCTGTTCGGGTGCCGGTACCATGTCGGCAACCTTGTTCAACACGCCCTTGCGAAAGTCACGATATGCGTTCATTATCTTGCAAAAGTAATCGGCGTTGAACATCTGGTAATGTTCTTTGTCCGGGTTGCCGTATCGGTCTTTTGGCAGATAGTCGTTCAACTCTCCCGTAACCGACAATTCAAAGGCCATTTGGACATCACGCACGGAGAACATGGGGTAATACTTGCGCATGATCTGCACGATGCGAACCATGTTGTTTTCCCAATCCTTGCCGCTTGTTGTTCGTATGCCGACATCGCGTGCGATTCTCGGTATTGTTTCGCCCAACTCTGCGGACAATTCTGCGTTGTCGTATTCCTGTGCAACCTTGGCAGATGCCGCAAGGAATACCGACCTTTCCACCATGGGCAACGATTGTATCAAATCCTTTTCCCTTGCCACGGCGCGGCGCAAATCCAAGGCCGTTGCCCCTTTCGGGGGCGTATGCACCATTACTGATGCCGGGATTGTTTCGTATGTTGCAATTTCGTTCATAAGACTTAATCGTTACACATCTGCAAGTATCTCAAATCTGCATCATCCAGATGGCTTGTTGTTTCCTGTTGTACCTGTGCCAAGGTGTGCAGCTTCTTTTGTTCCGCATCACGGCGCATAAAGTTGCGTGCCGTTGCAATCCAATCGTTTTTCTTGTTCTTATCATCCTGTGCCGACCAATCGGCCACGGCTTTGTAGTAATACTCAATGTCAACGTTGGCAAAGTCCGGGGCGGTAAACTGCGCGGCAAAGTCGGCAAACGCATTGAACTTGCTTTCGGCAAAATGGCATCTTGGTTCGTGGGTGTCTGGTTGTTTCCTTTCGCATGTTACAGGGGCGGTTGGAAATAAACCGCCATCGGCGATATTATCTTTTATATTATCATTAGAGTTATGTCTTATAGTATTATTCGTTATTGTTTTAGCCATACCCCCCGTTGCTATTTCAGCAACGCCCCCGTTATTGTTTCGGCAACACCCCGTTGCTATTTCAGCAACGCCATTGCTATTGCGATTTGCAACATAATGGCAAAATTTCACGCCGGAAAAATACATTTCTTTTTTGGTTAACAACCCACGTTCCAATAATCGGTCAATAACCTTTTTGGCATTTTGTTTTGTAATATTCAATGCCGATGCAACGTATGTCAATGAACCACGAAATTCCGTTTCTTCATCTTGCGTAAACCCATAAATCAGCGAATAACACAACAACTCATTGCCGGATAATTTATGTTCTACAACCGCAAATCCCGGAACATTAATGTAGTTATCAATCTTAAATGTTTTTGCTTCCATATCAAAAAATCCCGGTATCTTGGGCCACTACACACCAAAATACCGGGAATATTACAGGGTTCAATACCTGTTATTTTTCCTTACATTGGTAGTGGTCAATGTTTATTTCAATGCAAAGATAGGCAATTTTATTTGTCAGCCAACAATAATGTTGAATTTCTCGTTTTGTTCAAATGATCCTGTATGCGGGCAACCTGTGAATCATTACAAGTCAACGACACAACAGGATAACGAGATTTCACGCCCGGCTTGACTGATTTGGCGAACTGCACCGATAAGTCAAAAACCGAACCGCGAACCGTGCCGCGTATCTTTTGAACCGCATCGTATGTGTCACGAATGTTGTTGACTGATGATGCTGCGCCCTTGGTCTTGAAATCCCACAAACACAACACCTCGTTTGCCAATGGTATGAGAAACCGCAAAGTCAGCACAATATCCCATCCGTTGTCGTTCTCGTTGCGCTTTGGCTTGGGGCATCGTTCCGCAACCTGTGCCATGATATCCGGGTATTTGTCAACCGTGTATGGCGCATATTTGTTGCCATCCCAGATTTCAAACGTTTGGCCATCGCCACGCGCCACCAACTCGCCCTTTGAACTCCAATACTCCAACCTCTCGTTGCAAGACAATTCCGGGTCATCATCCACAAACATGATCTGCACCGTGTTAGGCTTTTCGCCATACGCCCTTGTGAAAACCTCGGCGTATTTGCCTGATGGGATGAAATAATCAACCGATGTCGGGTATTCCTTGCCGTTCTGGCCTTTTACCTTCATGCCAATTTGCAGATGGCTTGAAACCTTCAACAATAACTTGGCTTCGCCCTTGTCCGGGCATACTATTCTGCCGCCCATATTACAATTCAATTTCGGTGTTCAGTAATTTTTGCGAAAAATCCGTTTTAACGGCGTTTTCCTTCTTTGGTGGCACATTGTCCACCTTCGTTGTCTTTCGGCCTGTACGCGCCTTGTTTTCGGCCTTGGCGGCGGCTTCTGCCCTTTCATCATCGGTTTTCAGCCAATCCAAATTGTCCTTGCCTTCCGATGCCGCTTTGGCCGCTTCGCATTTCGTGCCGTGAGAACCAAAGTTGTAATCGCAATTACGCGTCTTGCAATGATGTTCGCAAATGTCGTATTCGGCGGCAATTCGTTCACTTTCCCCATGTTCTGGCACGGAAACACCCTTCTTTGGCTCACTTTCGCCTTGTTCTGGAACAAAGCCGACATCCGGCGTTTCTTCCTTCTTGCCCTTGGTCTTGATAAGTTCGGCCAATGACAATGAGGTTATGCAAGCTTTGGGGTTGTAGGCATCCAACGACAGGGAACCGGCAATGACCGTAAATGTGTTGTCTATCTTGCCATCCTCAATCGCTGCCAACTGCAACAATGACGGAATTTTGGCCGCATTGGGCGAATCGGTCTGATCTTTCAAATTGTACGTTGGCTTGACACCTCGCCAATCCTTCGGAGAAAAGCTGAAAACACGGCTAATTGGCATGCCCAGATTGTTTGCATTCCACATCATTTTGTAAAGATGCAATTGTATTTCGTGTTCCTCATAGAAGCCTTTGCGGCCACTCTTGAAATCCACGATCGCGGAAAATTGTTCGCCGGTCTTTGGATCGGTCATTACGCATGGCAAATCTATCATTCCGGCATAGCGGTAATCTGGATGCACCAATGCAACCTCAACGGCCAATGGCTTGACATTGTAATCCTGTACGAACTGCGCAAACGCGCATACATCCTTGCGTATCTTTGTCAACGAATCGCCATAGAACTTATCCGGCAAGTTGTTTTGTTCCATGTACTGCAACAGGATGCCCGGCACATCATCAAAATTGTAAGACCTGTTGATAATCAGCCTTTCAAACTGCGCGTGCATGAATGTGCCGTAAGCCGCCGCCAAATCTCGCTTCTCAACCGAACCTTCGGCACCGTTCTTTATCATCCATTCAATCAAGAACGGCGATGTTGGCATTGTCTGCTTCAACAGGGTGGTTACACTTGGGTAAAAATGCGGTTCGCCATTGGCATCAAATCGGTAATAATAGCGATGGCCATCACTATTCAACTGATACACTTTGTATGGTGCTTCTCGCAAAGCCTGGGCATCATAATACAATGCCGCCATTTCTTCAACGGTCATGCCGGGTACAATCTCGGCAACCTGTGGTTTCATATCGCTTTCCATTTTATTGTTTGTTTATTAGTCGTTTCAAATCAAAGAATGCCCCTACGAACATAATTGCGCAAATCAAGGATAAGAAAAACAATCCTTTGTTCCCAGAGATACCGCCGATAAATGCGAATATTGCAAGATTGGCAAATACTACCATCCCAACAACGCAACCGGCAATCTCCCATTTCCTGTTATCTGCATCACTCATTGCTCAAACCGAAAAGATAATCCGCAGTACAATTTGTCATTTCGCAGACAATGGCAACCCACTCGGGTTTCACGCCAGATGTCTTGCCCGTACACAACTTGGTCATATTGACCTGTTGTGCGGCCGGGGTGCTATCCGGCCACAGGCGGGCAGCAATATCCCTTTTCATTACCTTGTTGCCCTGTGTCTTTGCGCGGGCAATCGCTTCTTCTATTCTAAACATATTTTATTGGATTTATGGGGCGGTTGCCCGCCCCGGATTTATTTAATTTCTTCAATACGAAGGTCGCAATGGTCATAGAAACGAGCCATGGAATTATATGTGCTTTGATAATGATTGCCCAACGATATAATGAACTCATTACCTTCACTTGCTGCACCTTTTGCAACTCTTGATATGGCAACACAAGCATATTTGAAATCACGTGTTGATTGTCTGTATGCTCTGCCGTTGATTGAATAGGTGTATTTCTTGCCGTTGAATGTTTTTGTTACGTTGTTTGCCATAATCTTGTGTTTTTTAGTCCGGGAACCGCCCCGGCGCGTTGGTTACTATTTCCGACCACGAAAATACAAAACTTTATTTAAACACCAAAATAAATTGCACTAATTTTTATACAATCAGTTATTTTTGGGGAATTTTGTGTATAACGGCATTTGTATGGGCGCATGGTACATTGTGCCGCCGGAACATCAAATGCCCTGTACGGCCTTGTTTGCGGCCACCATGGCCATACCATATTCGTAACGTTACGAAAACGATAACCCCATAACAAAAAAATACGACAATCCATGCGTGAACCGGTTGCGTGAACCCCCTGTGAACCGGTTGCAAATTTCCGTGAACCCCCAAAAATAAACCCCAGATGCTATGGCCGAACATCTGGGGCGAAAAGCTTATGGAATCCATCGCAAAGATATAAAAAATTACTATCTTTGTTCATCGCATTACCTCGTATCGCTTTTCAGTATTGCGTGGATGGCATCGGAAACGGTGCCATCCTTTTTGTTTAACGCCTTTTCCGCCTGATCATCAAGCATCTTGCCGACCTCATGGATGCCGCCAAGGCTTTCAATGTATTTGCGCCTGTAATAATCGCCCGTGATGTTATCGTATTCGGCCACGTTGCGCAATACGTTTTCGGCATCATCCTCTATTAACGACACATAAGCTTCCTTTGTCACATCGTGACCCAAGACCATATCCCAAGTAATATCCACATACACATTGCCAATCCTGTTGAATGCGTGTTCAACCTTGCACAAGCCATTCCATCCGAACCCTTCAACGTATTTTATCTTGTCCGGCAGACTTTCGGCACATTTCAATGCGTTGTTGTAACATTGGTGCTTTCGTGGCCGTATCACTCTACGAATTTCGGCCAATTCCTCTTTAGAAAACAACTCGGCCAACGGAGTACATTGCACCGGCTTGGCATCGGCCAACATCTGGTTGAAATATCTTTTTTGATGATCAGCCATTGGCAGCATGGCAACCATCTGTAATTCCTCAATAATTGGGTTTGTATCGCTTTCCATGGTTAATCGGTCATTATCAGTTTGTACCCGGCCGGAAAGACCGTATCAAAGCCATCAAAGGTTTCGGGTGTTTCTTCAATGCGGAAATCATGCAACAGGCCATCCGCACCCTCAACGAACACATCCACATCGGAACCGTATTTGTTCAACGCCTGTTCAATTGCTTTTTGAATGTCGTATATTTTCATGTTCTTGCTATTTGATTCTACCATTGCGTATATCTTCATACGCCCATTCCCTCAATTGGGATATCATGCCGTGATGCCTTTGGCCGGGTTTCGGATTGTCAACACGCATGTACATTATGATGTATTCGCAGTAATGCGTATCGGTCGGTGCTTTTTCGTATATGCGTTCAACGGTTATTTCCCCTGTTGAACCATTCCCGGCATGCGCAAACGATTCGCACCAATGCAATCGTTCATCTGGTAACGCACGCATCCTGTTCAGCAACTCAACGGCGGCTTTCTCGCCTTTTACAACTTTTGATATATACATGATTCTATGCTTTCAAGTTTGGTGTGTATTGTACGCCGCCCAATCCCGTGGCCGCTTTTGTCATGGCCTTTTCCATGGTGGCGTTCTTGGGCATTACCACAATGGCGCATTGGGTTTCAACATTGCCATCAAAGATGTAATAATGGCGCATCTTCATCGCTCGGTAATGGAACATATCAACCAATCCCGGCTTGTCAAATGAGAAGGCCAGAACGGTGCAGCTTGACAGGGTTACACCACCATTTGCCAACATTTCGTTGTACACCTGTTCTCTTGTTTTCTTTTCAGCCTTTGCCATAATTATTCTTCCCTGATATAAAGTGAGCCATCTGCTTTAAGGCGAGGTGTTATACCCTTGCCATCGCAACCAAACCCATATACCACATATTCAACTTTTGTTTCTGGGTCGCAGTAGAAAATAACACGGCCATCTCCAGATTCCTCTATTCTCTCTTGGTAATCGCAAGAAACAACTAAAAGGCTTATCACTATTAAAAGTTTCTTTCCCATTTTTATTTCTCCTTGTCCAATGGATATTGTTTAACGTTCTTGACTTGCTCGTTAGCCTTACTGCAATAGAAAGGCCCGTTGAACTGCTGACAACTCATGTTGTATTCGCGCCTTAAATGGCAGCACTCGCGTGCTTTACATTCCTGTACTTTCATTTTCCTTGATTTTTTTATAAATGATGTCCTTATTATCGTAACGTTGTTCCTTCATGCAGCGCACCGAAATGCAGAGGTCTGTTTTATGTAATGCGCAATCTTCGCATCCTTCCCCTCGTTGAAGCTCAAGCGCATATACCTTCTGGCCATCCGGCACAGTTAAGCCGCCACCAATTTCGTGATACATAATTATGCCCTTTTCTTTTGTGCGGCCATGTCGGCCATGTAAACACCAATGGCCAATGGAACGATACCCAGAAGGCCGATAATCATGATGCCAAACACTCCAATCGTAATGAGTATCCCGGCGATGTTCTCTATTGCTTTCATAATCCTAACAGGTTTTTGTAAAATTCAAAATTGTGTTTTTCAACGCGTGCATCTGCATTGCCACGCGATGCGTAATTGATGGCATAATCATACCACGTTTCAAAACAGGTGGGGCAGAACCATTGATTGAGAACGGCAATATAATAGCCGCCATCCAATTGTTGTTCGCCGCAATTGTCGCATATATCGCCACAACCAATTTTCAGCATTTCACGGGCGGTTACCTCTATAACCTTGAACCCCTTTTCATTTTCGTAAACTTTTGCCATATCGTGTTTGTCTTTGATAGTTATTAGTAATAATAGAAATGGATGGCAATACCTCTGCGAAGCTTGCAAACCTGTTTGTCCTTCATAGGATCAAACGCACGGCCAATCAGCCTGTTTGTCAACTCTATATCGCCAACGTATGCGATAAGACCGGCAACGCCTACCAATGTATTGATTTTGCGACCCTCAACAATGCCTGTGACTTTGATTTTGAAATTGCGGTTGATCTCCCTTGTTGAGTAATTAAGACCGTTATAAATTGCTTTTGCCATAACCTTTGGTGTTTATCCGGGAACCCGCCCGGCCGGTGTGGTTGAACCCTCAACCCGAATGCAAAGGTAACACTATTCCCTTAAATACCAAAACTTTTTTGTTTAATTATACGCAAAAATGTTATTTTCTTGAAAAATGGCCGTATTTCGCTTTTTATTCCTTCTGCGGTACATTGTGCCATCCCATACGCAAAAGTGCGCCAAATAGCCCAATTTTAGCCAAAACGGAAAATCGGGGCGCGTTTCACAATGAACCCCGATTGGATTATGGTAGTAATCAAACTCGGTTGCAAAGACACAAAAAGGCCGCATTTATTCAATGCCGCCTTTAAGTTCTAACTATCGTAAAGATATTCATGATTGATGAGCAACGCAAATATACGATTATTTTTCAATAACAATATGTTCGCAACCCATTATTGTTGTGTGCGGGTTCTTTGAAACACAATCCAACTCCCTGTTCTTTATCTGCTTTGTTTTCCACAGGAAGCCAAGGAATCGTTTGTACTGCACCGTTTCAACCAACATCAGGGAATCACGCACGGCCAACGACCCGGTAAACAAGCCATCTGCCAACAAGCCGTTGAAATCATACCACGCATCCCCAGAATGAACGGCCACCGCCGGAACGGCCACGGAATCGCGGATTATCACGGTATCTTTGGGCATGGCCGACAATTCCATTATCGTTTGCATCTGCGTGTTTGTAACCGCCGCCAAATCGCGGTTCTTGGCCTTCAATGTCTTTATGGTGGCCGCATCTTCTGCCCGGAATCTCTTGAACTCCTGTATGGTCAATTCCAACGAACCGACCTTGGCAGCATTCAAGGAATCTTTTGTGCGATACAACTCAACATCCAACAACAGGGTTTCCGTATTCCGCTTGTATCGGTTGCGTTCCTGTTTCAGCTGATGGATGCTATATTGTTGAAACCCCAAGAACGCCAACAGGGCGGCAAAGACCGCCCCGATGATTAGCCATTTTTTCATAACTCGGTATGAGTTATTACAACCGCATCGCCGGACAATGTGTATGTCAAGAGCATGTACGAATAGAACAGGATGCCAATGCTCAATTCATCGTTCAAGCGGTCAGCTTGGTTAACATACGCATGCATTGTTTCATCGTAGTCAACGATAATACAACCACGGCCGGATACAACGGCGTTGTACGCCTGTGTTACCTGTTCTACGGTCAATAACGGAACTTGATAGCCGCCAATGGTCGTATTGCCTTCCGATTGCACCATCAAGGCGGCAACGGGTTCGGGAACCTCTGGTATCAAATCCATTATTCCGCGCAGAATAGCCGGTAATGTGCTTCCGGCATCAATTTGATTGCCTTGCCCCTCAACCTTTGAGGAAATCAAAGCCAAGATTTGTTCTTTTGTCATAACTTGTTCTATTAGAAAGTCCTTGTTGAAATCTCTTGAAAAATCGCCCATAACTATTCGTAGTAATCAAACATAACGCCTTGCGGCAATGTTGGGTCTATATCCAGATGCACGAAGCTTTTGCCGATGCCAATGCGTGTAAAACCCAAAAGCATGGCGTTGCTTACAATCTTGAATCGTGTGGATGATGCCAAGCACTTGATGTCAACGGCCAATCCTCGCGTGTGTGCGCTATTACCAGAACGGCCTTTGCTTTTATCCCATACGGGCGAACGATATGCGCAATTGATGATCAATGGGAAGCCGCATCTTTCGCGCAGCTCATCAAGCCTTGCCAACAACTCCGGCTTCATGTCATCAATCGTGCATGGCGGGTCGCATCGTTGGAACTCTGCATTTTTGAAATATTTAACCATGATGTGAAAATGTTAACAGGGCGGCACATGCCGCCCCGATTGTTATTTGTCCTTTTCGGCATCTTCAATGGACTCTTCAATTCCTGGAATGCGAAATATCTTTGCAAAGAATTTCCACGCATTGAATTTCTTTTTGATGCCCTTGTACTCAAAATAATTGTCAAAGATAGAAGACAACTCAATTGTGCAGACAATCAGCATGATGATTGCCGCCAATAGAGGTACACCAAAGATTTGGCCGAACGAACCGCCCAAAACAATGGCGATTGATACCCAACAAATGTAATCCACCATTTTGTTAACGGTGCGGCGAACGGCACGCGAACCGCGTATTTTTTCGCCACGTTTCCGGGCGGCACAAATACCAAATCGCAAATCGCCAATTATGAGTGCGAACGCGACAATGCCCCAAATCAATAGGTTTTGCCAACCATCCACAAATGGGGACAACACGGTTGCGGCTGTCCCCGCTAATACGTTACGTTCATTCATTTTTGTTGTTTTTTATACTCGCCGCTTTAGGGATGGTTTTAATTAACAATTGACAAAATACTATCAGCAAGAGCAAAAGCATCTTCATTTGATATTTTATTATAACCATTATTGGTCATAATAATATGATCTTGCGATGATTGTGTTTCTAATCGGTTTACAACATTTCCGTTGCCCGTGCAATTCTTGAAAGAGAAAAATGTTTTACCTATGTGTCCTGTTCCATAAGACTGGCAACCGAATGAAATACCTTCTGCTGATGAAATAACAGAAACGCAACCATCAATGTCAAAATACATCGGCTTTGCACCATTATTTGTATGGTAACTCATACCATTGCCGTATGTCTTTGTGATAAATCGGTTGTTCTTGAATGAGAAATGTCCGCCACCGCTACAAGTGCCAGCACCATAAGCAGACAAATACTGCCAAGCATACTCGGCCGTTCTTTCCTCCATAATGAAGGTGCAGTTACTAACCTCTCTGTTTACATAAACATTTGCGCCGTCCGATTCATCGTGGCAGACATAACGAGTATTTTTGGCAACAAAAATAATATTTTCTATTTTGTTGCTTGTTTTGGATAATACCAAGCAAGAGATATTTGTTCCTTGTGCTTGGTTAATTGTTGATGGTAGTCGCAAATATAGGATAACCAATCCGTGACCGATGAGATTAACTTTCTCTTTTGGGAATAGACCTATATAATGTGTAGGCGAAGGATTATTATTAAGCCAAGTTTGACCGCCAAGTTCCTGGAACAAGTCATACTCTCCATCGTAAATATGGACATTGACATTGTTTTTTCCGTCTGCCAAAGTATTAGCATAATTGACCGCATCTATAACCTTCGTATAATCGCCTGTGCCATCCTTCTTTACAACAATATCAATCTTTGCTCCAATCTCCGTAGCCAAGTCGTTGGTAATACCTTCCAAGCGAGTCGCACGGTCTTTTGGCGATAAAAATGCACCTTCAACATAAGCAACAGGTTTAATATAAATGTTATCAATTACCATAGCCGAAACCTCGGCATATTCCGACATAATTGACACATACACATCAACATCCTCGGTTGGAGTATACACACCGCTGAATCGTGTCGTTTGATTTGTAGTCAGCCTTTCAACACTATTGTCTGCTTTTTTAATTAGGCAAAAATAGCCATACACATCAATGAATTGATAAGCAACATTTGCTTTCAATCTGAATGGTGCATAGTATGAACAATTAGAGTTTGCAATATAGGATATGCCACTACCTGAAACATTCCAAAATCTTCCGGCTGTCTTGTTAGCCACTTTAAGATACTGCATAACGGATGATTTTGCATTTTCTTCGGCTATGGAATTTTTAGTATATTCTTTAGATAAGTTATATACATCCATTTTGTCTGTGAATGGCTCATAATCGGTTGAAGTGTTGCCAACCTCAATCTGGATAGTAGGAATATTGCTCAATAAAATAGTATACCGAACAAAAGCATCTCCCTGTTCATAGGTGTAGTTTGGGGTTGTTATTGTGCGCAACTTTACCTTGCTTGCATCATACACATTCGCCCCCATACCTCCTAGTATTGGTTGATTGATGATGATATTACTACCAACGGGGATATAATCAGTAATGCCATAACTTGCGTTGTCACCTATGCCTCCCCAAGCCCAAATAAAATGTCCTTCTTCAACTTTGCTTGCATCAAAGAGGTTTTTGCTATATACCGCATCGGCTTTTTGCTTTGATGATGCAAATCCGCTTACCTCCTTACTCCACGAAGTGCCATTAAACTTAAAGATTGCGACCTCTCCCTCGGCAACAGAAAGGCTACCAGTACCACCACCAGAAACGAAGTTAGGATAATCTCCCACCTCAGTGGCAAAATAGAATACTTTTTGGTCGGGAACGCCCGGATTGGTTGTTCGTACGGCAACACCTCGCAGTTGGTAGTTATCGCCCAACGAATTAACCATTGCCAACAATGTTTGTTGTAGCAATGCACCCGTAATCTCATTGTTGCCATTCTCTTTGACAGCATCTTGAATTGCGGCTTTTAAAACGTTATAATTTGACATAATAATTAACTATTTTGATTGTTGAAATCGTTATTAAAGTCATCATTGAAATCGCCCGCGCCTGTTGGCTTTATGCGGCCATGGCCGTTTTTCTTGGCAACGGTGCCGGTGGTAAACTCGGCATCCACAACTGCAACATCGCCATTATCTTCCCATTCTGGGGAAATCAAAAACGTGTCAAGGTTGTACCATGTTTGACCATTCTTCGTTATGCGTGCATAATCTGCCATACGCACAAAGCGCAGAACATCCAACAGGTATTCGGATGCGAGAAATGAAAAGCGGTAACGTTTTTCGGATACCTGTTTAACCGGGAATGTGTAACCATCGCGTTCAATTATTTCCTCGTCAAAGTCATATTCCGGCTTGGCAATATCCGAACACAGGTACAAGACATTCTTGAACATCGGTTGGGTATATACTATCGTTCCGGCATCCATCACAAAATCCTCAACATCCCACCATTCCAATTTAAGATACCCGGACATGTCATTTACAACCGTGAACACCTCGGAATACCATGTTTGAATGCCATCGCCCAGAACAACGTAATATTGGCCATTGTCAAGTTGTGTCAATATTGGCAATTGTCCGGCAAACACGATGACATCACAACCAAAATCTTGGAATTGCTTTATTGCAAATCCCATTTCCGAAATGCGGTCGCTATAATCGCCAATCAATACCCCATCTTTGGTGTAAAACATCAGCGATTCAAGAGGCTTGGCATGAACAAAATATGTGTCAACTGCGCCAAACGATGCGCTTTCGCTTGTATTCTGCACCTGTACGCGCACCATTTTTGTACCCATGGGTAATTGCCATACGCCCGTATATGTACCAGATTGAATTGGGTTGAATGTTCCAAGAACTTGCGATGTCGTTTCTCCATAAGCCACGGCCATAACGCCCGCACTATATGCCGCCGGTATATTCTCCAGATAAAGATTGGCCGTTGGAATATCTGCGTAAGATGCCACCAATAATCCCGATGTTACATCTTGACGCCAAGTGCCATCATTAGCCAAATATCCGCCATCCGTTTCTTCTACTTGCAACCTTGTGCGTATTTCTTCAATGCGGCTTTCTCGCATCAACTGAAATGGCAACAGGAATCCCGCCGGAGTAAACAATGGATATACTTTGCCATACAACCACCATTTGCGGGCATTTTGTTGTTCTATGGATGTGTAAAATGGCAATACACTCAAATTGTTGCTTGGTATCATTACTCGTTCGTTTTGTAGGTATCAAACATCAACGTGGCATTTGCGTTTCTGCTTGACAAATTTACACTTATTTTTTCAATTTGGCCATTACCCAGATACGTTTTTATCAACTCTATTGGGTTGGGGTCGTTCTGCACAGGAAAACGCAAAGATTGTTTTTTCTTGCGTTGGATACTCAATGCCGTGGTGGCCACTCCATTCATCGTCACATTGTATGCCGGAAGATCATATTTGTAATAATCGGGTTGCAATATGGCAAATGCCAACAGTCCGTTTTGCATTGTCACATCTGCATTGGTTACGGGGTCGGTGTATGTCACAAAAGGCAATTCATTGCCCAAGCCAACTTTGTTCAAGCGCATTTGTACGTTACCCGATAAAGCAGAGAATCCGATCGTTGGCCATGTTAAGCGAAATGGTATCTCCAAAGTTGTTTCGCCATTTATATCATATTCGCCAACGTAATAATCCACGTTTGCAGTACGCCATACAACAATTGACACGCGGCCATTACCTCGGAACGTAACCGACATTAAACATTCCGTGCCACGATATTCATCATCGGCAACAATATTCCTGTATGTAATCGTTGGCAAAGTCACAAAGCTTGTATCAACAGGCATGATGCTTGATATGTTCTTTTGTGCTGCCAACAAGGCAAAACCATCCTTTGAACAACCGCCCGGATTCAACAACATGTAATCCACATCGCTTGTAAAGTTGGCCACGTTTATTTCTTCAATATTGCCAATGTTTACATTGTTGCTTTTTACCTCAATGGGGTTGCCCGAAAAAACATCCGTTACCTCATCCATCCACCCGAATTGATAACGTCCTGGCATTGTTTCTTTGTCGTATGAGTATTCCGATGTTGCGAATGCCCACGGCTTGCCATTACGCGTTACAACCTCGGCGGTCAGATCGTGCGATATTGCCGGGTTGCCTGTATAACGGCCACCGTTTTTGAACCATTTTACATGCTCAATCTTGAACTTGCCATTGTCAATATACCAATAAGCTTGGAAGCAATCACGCAACATGTCGGTTAACATCTTCAACGTGATTGGTGCTTTCTGCGCCGGTTGCGAATAATTGCCCGCCAATATATTTGATTTTGGCGTTATAAATAATTCCATTGTTCGGCCGGTAATAGGGTTGATTTGGTCATACAGGAACTTTGAATACTCTGGCGTTGCTGCATGGCTCACGCCCGGGGCAATCTCATGCAGGAGCAAAGCAATGGCCGATTGCAACGGTATTGCATCGCGCAACGTGTATGCCTTGCGTGCTGACTCTTCAATCAACGGGTCATACATTGATGGTGCAAACCAAATTGAATTATCGCCCCAATGGGTGCGCCCTATTGGGAAAAATACACTCGGCCATCCAAGTATTGGTGGATATGAAGGCATCGTGTAATATATGCCGGGTTGCTTCATTCCCCATTCTGTTGGATTGGATGTTGTACCAGACCATAAGTACACGGCATCCGGGAAATCATAACCAATAACGCGGCGATAATTGCGGTTGTTTTCCACAATATCCTCGCTTGGGATCGGGAATGTATCTCGGTTGTAAATTTTGGCAACATCGCACAATATACGCGCATAAACCTTTATGCCCTGTTCCTCTTTGGTTAATGTAAAATGGTACACATTTTCCAAATCATCTTCATCGGTTATGGCTTCGCATTCCTGTTCCCAATACATGCCAGACAAGAAGCATGAAATAACATCCTCGCCCGGCACATATATTTGTACCAAAGACCGCTTGCGTATGGTTACGAAATCCAATCGCGGCTTCAATTTCAAAAGGTCGTATTCCTTATCCATTCCGGCCAACACGTTTGTGTAATTATCCACAGGTGTTGGCGAAACGACAATGGTGCAATCATCGGTGTTTATCGTGCAATCCGTTTTCCAGAACTCGCCGCGCCAATACAATTGCCATGATTGGCCGCGATTCCAACTTATGTAAACTTTCAGTTCAAAACGCGTGTCAAATTGGGTATTATTGATAAAATTGTAATCATCGCGTACAAATGTCAGCTTACCCGATAACTTGGCACGATAAAACCTTTCATTTTGTTGTATTTCATAATCCATGGCCAAGTCATCCTTATACAAAGGATATACGGCGTAATTGTTAGTTACGCCGTTGTTCGTTGTGGCCAGTTCAAATTTATATGTTGGGTTCATTATCCTTTCAGTATTTTACGTGTTACATTCTTGTAAACAACAATGGTGTTGCCTTCTCCATCAACATATCGCATTCGTTCGCCTTGTTTGCGTATGGCATCCACGCCACGTTCCAATGTGCTTACATCGGTGCCGGGCGCACCCACCATGGCAAAGGCCATTCCGGCCATGTCTGCGTTTGCCTTCTGGTATTTGTCGGCAAATGTGCCATCATTGAAAGCATTGATAACATCCGGGATGATTGAACCATATTTGCGTGAATTGCGCTTGTTGATAACGGCAAAATATTCGCCACCCTCGGCACGGCGTTTTGTACCATCTGCCTTTGTTCCCAAGTCAATATCGTGGCCGGATGCATGCGAACCGCCTTGCAGCAATTCAACCGTACCTTCGCCATATTGCTCGGCGTTGCTTGCCATCTGCGCGGCCTTGATCTTGGCACCGGCAAACGAACCCCACATGGTGGCCAATGCCGCTGCCGCCAATATCGGGCCGACATAAGGAATGACCGAAAGGCTTGACCAGATATTTGCGGATGCCGTGATAAGGCTTGATGCCTGTGTTATGGTATCCAAAGCCATTTGCACCTTCTGCGCCTTCTTCTTTTCTTCAATGGCCTTTTGTTGGTTCTGCTTTTCAAGTTCCAATTCCTTCTGCGCCTGAATAACGTTGTTGGCATAACCATTATTTCGTGCTTCTATCTCGGCATCCAACGCACGTTGTGCTGAATCAACCTTGGCATTTGCCGCCTGTATGGCTGCATCGGCTTCTTGCACCCACATGTTGATGAGGTCGGAAACATTGTTCATCGTTTCGCTTATAACGGTGTTCATGGCTTCTTGCTGCTCATCGTTAAGGCCGATACCCAAAACCTCATACAAGTTCTTAAATGGGGTTGTTTTGCTTACCTTGTCAATGGCCGCAATTTGATTCTGGATTGTGGCCACCTGTTCGGCGGTCAAGTCCTTTCCGTTCATCCTGTTCAGTTCAAGGATCTTTTGCAAACGTTCTTTCTCCTGTTGCAAACGGAATTGGGTCTTTTGGCGTTCGTTCTTGTTCAGCAAGTCAAATTCGGATGCCGCCAACTCCTGTTGTATATTCAACAACTCCATTGCCGAATTGGTATGGAAATCAATTGTTGTGTCGCGCACCATGGCATCGTATTTCGCATTGATGGCCGCTTCATCTTGGCGCAACTCCACTTTCAATTGCTTATTCTTTTCCAACTCTATTTCACGTTGCTTGCCGATTGCATCCAAGCGCAACGCAAGTTCCATGCTTGTTCCCTTTTTGGTGTTGGCAAGAGTAAGATTGATGCCGTTTAACTCGGCTTGCAAAGAACTTTCACGCAGCTTGGAAAGCTCGTTGTAATACGCCGTTTTATCATCCAACAATTGCTTGTCGTACTTGGCATTGATGGCCGCTTCATCTTGCCTTTCGCTTTCCACCTTCTGGCGGTTTTGTTCCAACTCCAATTGGCGTTGCGCTTCAATCTTATCTTGGCGCAATGCCAACATCTTATCCGTTCCGGCGGCGGTTACGGCAATCTCCAGGTTTATGGATTCAACAACGGCTTTTCGGTCTGCGATGCGTTGGCGCATCTGCTTTTCCAACTCCTTCTTTTGTTCCTTTGTCAACTCGCTTGCCCTGTTGGCGGCATCCTGTGCGGCCTGTTCCTCTGCGCGTGCGGCACGGTCTGCGGCTTCTTTGGTGTCATTCTCAATCTGCATCAAAACGACACTTGCCGCTTGCCGTATGGCGGGCAAAGCTGATGCAGCCGCCTTGGCCGCTTCCTGTTTCTTGCCGATGCCCAACCAACGATTCAATATCGGTTCGCGCCCGGCTTCCTGTCCAGCCTTTTTATCCCATTCCTCAAATTGTTTCGTGAGTGTGTTTATGTATGCCTTGGCAGCTTCGCCGCCATTCTTCGCATAAAAGTCTTGGAATTGTGCCGTAAACTTGTCGGCTTCTTCCGATATGAATGTTTCCGTAGGGAACAACAATTGTTGGGTTTTGTTAATCAACTTGGTCATCCAATCAATTGTTTCTTTCATTGCGCCGTTTGACTTTTGGAAGGCCAACGTAAGACCTTCCCACGCAGAGTTCAAAAGCTTTGTTGAACCTTCCACGGTGTTCAACCTTTCGCTTTGTATGCGGTCAAGTTCCCCGGATACATCTTCCAGACTTTGGCGCAATTCGCGTGCGCTTTCCGCACCCGATACAAAGTTGGAGAAAGCAGAAACACTACGTTTGTCGGTGATCTCCAACATTTCATTCAGCGAAACACCCTCTTTACGCAACTTTATAAGCGCATTCATTATGTCATCAAACGTGCTTACGGTGCCGCCCAAACGTTTTGCCAATTTGCCGTTAGCATCTGCCAAGTTCAACAGGATATTGCGTGTTGCCGTGGCCGCACTTGATGCATCAAATCCGGCATTAGCCAATGCACCCAACAATGCCGTGGTATCTTTCACGGAAAGGCCGTAAGCATTTGCAACAGGGAACACGGTGCCGATTGAATCACGTATTTTGTCAAACGACAACGCCGAATTGTTTGTTGCTACGGCCAATGTTGCCAACACATCTTCGGTGTCTGCGCTTGTGAGGTTGAAAGCACGCAATGTTGCACCGGCAACGGATGCCGCTTCGGCCAAATTTGCGCCTGTGGCCGTTGCGAACTGCAACACGTATTTCTGCATGGCGATGATTGAACCTTGACCAAAACCAAGCTTTGCCAACTCTGTTTGTAACTGCGTTACCTGTGATGCCGCGTATTCGGTTGAACGACCCAAAGACAATGCCGAATCGGTCAACGCCTTCATATCTTTCACGTTCACGCCCAGAATGGTTGACAAGTCGGCGTTGGCTTGTTCAAACTCGCGCATCGTTTTCATTGCGCTTGTAAAGTAACGCACAAATGACATTACGATACCCAAAGCACCAAATGCAACGGTTGAAAACCCTTGCATTGCTTTTGCGGCCAATGGTATGTCACTTTTGCCGATTGTAACCAATTGGTTGCCCATCTGGCTCAATCCCTGTGTAAATGAACGCAACGGCCCCGGCAATGCCCTCATGGCATTTTCGTAATGGCCGACCTCTAACGTATATTTGCCTGTTGCCTTCTGCAACTCACTCATGCGTTCATATATTTTGCGCGTTTCGGTTTCCAATTGCCTTCCGGCTTCTGTTCCGCGCCTTTCGGCATCACTCATTTCGTTCAATCGTATCTTGTTCAAACGATACTGCGCAGACAATTGATTGTATGACCCGGCTTCGGCGTTTGTCAACTGCACGATCAATTTATCTATTTGTGTTTGCTCTCGCTTGGCCTTGTTGGATGCTTGCAACAACAGGTTGGCACGCCTTTCCTCTTCGGCAACCTTCTTGTATTCTTCGGCCAACTTGTCCGATTGCGTTGTTACCAATTGTATTTCCTTGCGTTGTTCCTCGGTGGCCGATGATACATTTTCCATTGCTTTTGCCAACTGCGCGGCATCGCCCTGTATCTTTTGTTTGGCTTCGCCATATTTGCCAATCAAGGTTTCCAATTGACCAATCAACGTGGTAATTGAATTGTCCGGCGTGACCAAATCGCGGTAAAAAATTGGGTTTGGATTGTCCATGGTGTTATTTTCTTAAAATTTGCCGTATAACGGCGTTTTATTTCAAAAAGGGTAAATTGTACGTCTGCGATGTTTAACGGCCTGTACGGCCTTGCTTTTGCGCCCGTGCGTTGGATTTGGCCTTTTCTTTCAAGTATTCAAACGCATTGTAAAACTCCAAGACCGTATAATCCTTGGGATTTACGTTCAATTGCCCAGCCAAGGTCAAGCAAAGGTTTTCAAATTGGCGGTCAAATTGTATTTCCACCGATGCAGAGCCGTTAAATACCTGTGGGTGCATGTAGCAAATTAACTCCGTTGTCAATCGGTCAACATCGCTTGTTTCATCCGGGCGTGATTCCCCGGCCATGATGTTTTGCAAGACCAACAACGTGCGCTTGCGCACCTTTTCGTAATAATCTTTAACATCCGAATCCTCGTTGAGATTGGGAAAGTACAATGTTATTTCAGCATCTATTTTTTTTTTGACCGAATCCATGCGGTCGGTCAATTCTTGATTTGGTGCATCTGCAAATGTTGCAACAACCTTTGCCAAACCATCATCCGAAATATCAACGCATTGGGTGTTGTCAATTGCAAATACCAGACAGGCAAAGGCCAAATGTTTGGGAGATATGCCATTTTGGATCATGAACACACATTGGCGCAAATTGTCCAACTCCTTTTGTGCGTTGGCCGTGTCATTCAGCATGCAGAATCGGCGTGCCTTTTCAATGTGCTTGTCAAAATCTTCCATGGTTGCCCCGATCCCGGAATCAACCAACAGGAACTTTTGGTATTTGTGGAATCTGGCAATTGGCAATTCTTCTATTGAATCGTACAACACCACATCGTGTTTTCCAATCTTAACGGTTTTCATAATACTTGCGTGTAATCATTGTTGAAATCATTGGAACAATCAGCATTTCCCATCGGCCGATTATCACGAACAAAGTTAGCGAAATAATACACCCTAACCAGTAAGAACAACAAAAATTGCACATAAAGAGTTTGTACAAAAAATCACAAGGGGCGTGAACTTGCAACCATTCACACCACCCCCATTTATCAGCCAATGTGAGCATCCACGCGGCCAACAAGCCAACCACGATGCACCAACATGCAAATTCAACGATTCCCATGGCCTATCGGTTTATGTCCGGCAGCACGCACGGCGTTTCGTATGTAATAACACCCTCAAAGCGGAAACCCGCAAAGGGGTGCATCAAAAATTGGTTGTCGCACTCATCCAACGAGAAACCACGATATATGCTTTGCGCCTGTTCGTATACCTTGTTGATTGAGGTTGAACCGTTACCCATGAGCCAACCGGCACGGCCATTGAGAACATCCAATATCTGCGCTTTCAAATACTCGGTGTTCCTGTTCTGGCGATTGCCAAATATCTTGCGCAAGTCAAACCAGAAGATAATGGAAAATGGTGCTTTTTGTTCCATTTGAACGTTGGGTTGCCAATCCACATTGATTGGATCATCAACCCAAAAGAAACAATAATTGCCCAAGCAAGCATCAGGCGAAACCTCAACATAATCGTTTGCGCCTTTTCCTTCCATGTTGCCGCAATACACATTCGGCGTGTATATTTTTTTGTTGTTCGGCAACTCCTTTACCAACTTTTGCGCACGGCCAAATGCAAAATCTAACCACGGCAGATTGTCGGCCAATCCTTTTTGTATTTCCCCAATGGCCGCATCAAGCATCACGGCGTTGGGAATAATCGGTGTTCTTGTCATAACGTGAATATTGTTTGTTTTGCCACCTTCATAATCTGCGGCAACAATGTTTCTTCTTCAAACTTTTCAATGTTTTCTTGGGTCAAACCCATAATGTCATCGCCATATCGTTGTATCAGCTTTATTGTCTTGCGGTCACTTGCAACAATCATCATCTTTTCGTTGTCGGTATCCACCTCAAACGACCTGTGAAAATCGCCCTCATCACGCAACGTAACGCGGTTGGTGGGTTGACCTTTCATTTCCTTCAGTTCAATTGTGTATTCCGAATATGGCTCATAATCAGCAATGGAAATGCCCGTTGCCGTAATACCTCGGTCATACAACTGATCAACGGTATTCATTTCTATGATTTCCCAATCATTGTCGTTGATTATGTCGGCAATGTACTTGCCGCCGGTCAATCCCTCGTTGAATGTCTTGACACGGGCCAATAAGTCTTCCAAAATTCCCATTTTACCGATTTTGCATTTTTATCGGCCCGTGGGCGCGTTTCTTTTCTCGGTGGTACAATTTACCATATCGCAAAGAAAAACGCACCACGGCCAAAATTAGCAATAAATAACCGCTATACCGTGCGATATTTCACACCATGGTTGTTGCAAGTAAGACAAATGCGGTCAATTCCGCGTGTGTCTATGGATAACGCCTTGTAAGCTTGCTTCAAGTCGTAACCCAAGCCGCCCGGCCTTGCCGCATTGGTATTACCATCCAATTCATACAAGATATCCATGCGTGATGCGTTGGATTGGTTGCGGTTTACGCGCACATCCGGGTTCATCGCCATGGTACGCAATATGTCTGCCGCAACTTGTTTCTGGATAACAGGGGCGAACAGGTGGCGTTGTTCAACGATGAAATCCGTCAAATCGCATTCAACGGATATTTCGCAGTTCATGCCGTAATTGCGTGTGTTGGTATATGCCACATCGGCGATGTCAAACATTTCCGGGTAATCCGCAAAATCTTCCGGCGCATGAATGCAGAACGGAGATACTTGCAAATACTTGGTTATCTCTCGCCATGTTTCAACCGAACCGATGTTGCATGTGCCGCACGGCTCACGTGACCAATCTTTGGAAACGTTCAAAGCTTCCATGCCCATTGGCAAGTCGTTTTGATTGTAGCATAAGAACCATGCGCCACCGGAATCATTGCCGCTTCCCATGTATGGCAGATATATTGGGTCGGCATCAAGGTTGAACCATTGGAAGCCGCCATTTGTGTTGGTAAACTCCAAATCAAGGGTTTTCACGGGTGCAACCTGTGATGAATGGAACAGGTACAAACGCACGGTGCCTGTGCCGCCTACCATCTGCAAGCCGATGCGGTTGATGCGTGCAGTTACGCCCATACCTCGCACCGGCACGACCTCAAAGCCGACCAACTTGGCCGTTGGGTCAATGGTGGCTTTCAATCTGGCCGCACCATCAAAGAATGTTCGGCGTTCCAACAATGTCTTTGTTTCTTGGCTCAGCTGCTTTTCTTGTACGAACCTTTGAATGGCCGTATTGATGCCGTTGCGCATCAGCATTTCAACGTAATCGGATACGATATTGAATGGTTGCCAATAGTTGGAATCCACAATGGGTTCTTTGTCGGTGCTTTCTGCGGTTGCGACCCATATACGATTGCCGTGCCTTACCTTTGCGCCCTCTGCGTATGTCTTTGTATATACCCATTCTGGGTAACGCAAATAATAATCATCCGGCATGATGGAACGAACATTGTTCAATGTACACAACGGATGCGCACCTTGGAATGTTAGGCCGCTTTCGCTTCGTGTCAACATTTCATTGATGGCCGTTTCCGGGTTGAATGATTGTTCCCAACCCACCAATGGCAAAAGCCTTTGTTGTATTTCTCTTAACCTGTACATTGCTTGCAAGTTTTTGAAGGATTTGCAAAAATTTTAAATAAGAAAGGGGCGGGGCAATACCCCACCCCAAACGATTTCAACAATGGTTAAACCCTCGGTTTACTCGCCCGCAACCTCTTTGGTATTTACCGGGTTGCTCTCGCCGTTTACAACCTCAACAGGGGTTGCAAATGGGTTCAGCGAACCTGATGCGGCAACCTCAACCTTGATGATTGGGTTGGCAACGGTGCTTGGTGCAGAGTTGTATGCAACGATAAAGGCGATATCTACGGAGAATCCGAAATACTCCTTAACGGTACATACCATGTCCTCGCTTGCGGCACCGGCAATCTGGGAGTTATCGCCAACCGATGTGTAATAGTGAGAGCCGACAGGAAGGTCAATGTATGGAAGGCGAACCACATCCCACTCATGGAAATTGGCCTTTGAACGGCGGAGAGCTTCGCGATCTACGCGGGTAAGAACACCAACGTTGCCATCCTCAACGATGTAGGCGGTTGCGAACTTGCCTTGCTCGTTGGCTACGTTGTTTGTGTAGTGGAACACTTTGCCCGCATACTCGTTGCGCTTGTTAACATCGTTGTAGATGTCATGCTGCGCAAGCTTGGCAATTGTTGAGTCAATACCGGCGTTGCCGATAACATGCAGCATGCCCGGATAGCAGTTAGCACGCATAATGGCGTCCATATCGCCCATCCACTCCATACGTGCAACCCATGGCACTTGTACGGCGTTTGATGATTGGGTGTAATACAACAGGTCTTTGAATACCTGTGTTTTGTTGGCAGAAAGGGCAGCAACGGCCTGTACATCCATTGCGTTTGCAAGCGCACGGCAAACTTTCTCCATCTTGCGATTGAAATCGTGTTCGTACGAAATCTCGTTGTTCATGTACAATGACGGTACCATTGTAAAGCCAACGGCAAGAGTAATCCAGTTTACGGTGTAAAGCTTTGAGGTGTTCTCGTTGTCCTCAATCACGCATGAACGGACATTTGACACGGTAACATCGCCATCAAAGTCAATGACAGGGATTTGAACGGTGTTACCCATAGAAGCAAATGCGCGGTCACGCAATGCGGGAGAAATGATTGAATTGGCCGCATTGGTCTGATCAATGAAAAAGTCCAATGCACCATACTCACACGGGCGGGTCATATTCTTGTCCAAGTTTGGATTCTCAACTCGCCAATTCTGCAATCTTGTTGCGATAAGTGACATGATACTGAAAAATTAAAAGTTAGTAATTTGGTTTGTCGGGTTAACCCTTTACCCGTTTGTTTCTTCTATTGCATTGGCAACGCCTTCACGTTGTTGTCAATCCATGCTTTGTTTTTTGCGGTTTGGAATGCATCCGAACCGATGATAAGACCTTGTGCCAACAATGCCTTTGTTATGGCTTCATCGGCTTCAACCTGTGTGCGTGCGCCGGACAAGTCCAGAACGCCACCATTGCCGCCGTTGCCGCCGTTACCACCCGAACCCGAACCCTCTGCTTTTTTGCCTGTTTCAAGAACGCCCATTGTGGACAACTCTTTTTCAAGCAGTTCGGAAGCGGTAAATGGATTAAGGGCGTTTGCCGGATTGCGCATGATTGCGCCTGTTGCATCCTTGAAAACAAGGGTTTTGCCGCCATTGCCGTTATCCACGTATTCCGGGGTCATTCCTTTTACCTTTGCTTTGGCTTGCGCCAAAATAACCGATGTTACGGCTTCTGGGAATCCGGCCTTAAACTTGAATGTTCCAACCGATTTTTCCAACTCGCCATCCAACTGCATGTTGAAAATGGCTTTTTCGTGGTCAGCCTTTTCGGTTGTGAATTGTGTTTGAAGGTCGGTAAATGATTTTGTAACCGCCGACAAGTCTTTTCGTGCCTGTTCCAATTGCTTCTTGGTTTCAGCATCTGCGCCGCCATCGGCAATTACCTTTTCCAAACGGGCCTTCTCTTTGGTCAAAGCCGCGATTTGGTTGTTAAGACCATCCACGGATGAAGCCTGTTGCTTGATTTCGCCAATTACCCTTTTGGCGTAATCGTAGGTTTTTTCTGTGCCGTTCTTTGCGATGCCGGATGCCGCCAAGATGTCAGCATCCAGGCCGCCGTACAACTCGCCCACGCGCTGCGCAATTACTGCGTTTTCATCGTTCTGCGACATTGTAACAATGGCGTTTATTTGTTCGGTTGTCAAACCGGCGGTTGCCGCGTTTGCCTGTATCAATTCGGTTGTTAGTGCCATAATTCTTTCCCTTTGAATTTTTGATTAGTATTACCCCGTATCGGGATTGCTTATGCGGTTGGCTCTTCAACGGTCAATGTTGCCAATGCACCTGTTGATGCCTTCACGTATGTAACGGTAATTGTGCCAGATGCGTTGGTAAAGCCAACGATGCGGCCTGTTCCTTCGGTTGATGATTTCAACACCACATCAAGCGCGGTGTTTGCTTTTACGGTCTGCGCCAACTTTGCTTTTGTTGCCGCATCTACGCTTGCAATTGAGCCTGTAATCTCAATTACCAGATCATCCTGTTGTGCTTGTTTTGCCATGGTAGTAAATTTTTGTGGTTAATTACTCTTTTGTTGTGCGGCCGGTGCTTTTCTTCTCGGCCTGTTGGGTTTCGCTTGGGATAACACCGGCGGCTTTCAGCTCGGCAAGCAGCTCGGCCTTTGCCTGTTCCTTGATGGCGGCAAATTCTGCGGCCTTCTTGGCATCTGCGGCTTCTTTCTCGGCCTTCGCTTTGGCTTCCTGTGCGGCTTTCAGCTCGGCGGCGTGTTCCTGTGCGAATTTCCACGGGTCATGCAGAATCTCAATTGTATAACCCTGTTTACGCAAAGAAGAGTTAACCGAACCGGCCCACTCCTTCATGCCAAACTTTTGGATGCGCGGGGTTGAAATCTTTGCACCTGTCTTTGGGTCAAATTGTCTTACCTCAATTCTTGCATGTACCGACATTTCCTCGCCTTGTGGTACGATGTAATTTGCGGCGGTTATCTCGGCAACCGGCAAATCACGGCCATCTTTCGTTCTCATATATTACGTTTGTTTTTAGAGGTTAAACCGATTGTGTCATTTGCTCGTTGGCATATTTCACAAACTCGGCCTTAATAATTGCAATCTTTTTGTCAAGCGGTATCGCGTTTCCGAACTCAACAATGTTGGTGTTCTCGCGTTCAAATCTGCGCACAAAGTTAGAAAAATTTAACTTAACGCGTAATTCGGTGGCATCAATCAAACCATCTTTTTGCATTTCCCTCAATTCCTCACGGGTCAAATGCGCATACGGTTCAAGTTCGGACAATATGGCAATTCGTTGTTGTGCCGTTGGGTCGTTGCGGTACTCGGTTTGGATGATTTTTTGTTGCATGGCATCCAACTCTGTTTCGCTTGCGCCGTTTTCCTTCAATGCCTTGTAACTCTCGCGCAACTGCGTTGTTGTTGACAGATAGAAATCCGTGCCATAGTTGATGTAAGCGGATACGTAATAATTGCCATAACGCAAACGACATATCGTATCATCAACCCACATTTGCGCACTTTCAAAGCCTTTCTTTATCCTGTTGAGAATTGTTGATTGGCTTTCAAAGTTCGCCATTACCTGTTGTTCGTTCAAAGCTTCGCGGGCGGTTACAACCTCATCTTGGCCAACAACACTGGTTATTATGTCCGTGCGCAATCTCTCGCACTCGGCAACATTGTAATCCAAACTATCGCGGTCAACGGTCAGCATCTGGACAGGGTTGCGCAAGTCGGGTTGGTTCTCATCGGTATTTGGTACCGGGATTTCCACAAACGAACCCGCGCCAACAATGCGCTTGTTTCCGCATTTTGGGCAGCGCAACAATGTTCCGGCCATATCCATTTTGTAATGGCCTTGTTTGTCCTTCAAAAAGCCGCCATCGCAGTAATCGCCGTTCTCGGCATTGGAGAAATCGCAGCTTTGTTCGTAGCCGGAATAGATAGGATATGCGCCGTGCAAGTCCAAATGGCGTTTGCTGATATGAAAGAACAAGAACCAATCCAATGATTCCAATTGCGATGTCAATGGCGAAACCTTAACATCGGGATCGTGGATATCAATTGGTTCATTCCAGAAGAAACGTGCCGGGCAGAACTCCAAGCTGTGCGGATGCTCATACAATGGCATACCCTCAACGCGGCCTGTGTTGTTCTTATCTTCCCATGCCCTATAACTGAAATCATCAATCACAATGATGCGGTCTTTGTCGCGGAAAATGACATAATGCATAACACCTGTCATTGGGTCGGCATCAAAGGCAATCACGCGATCAATTGTCAGCCAATAGAAATACGGTTCTGGGAATAGTGTTCTTTGTTCCTCGGCCATATCAACAACGAGAATGGAGTTAATCTCGGTTTTGAAATAATCCCATCCCGTTGTTTGCCAAATGCTTGGTTCACGCAACTTGTTCAGCCTGTAATCTTCCCAATCTGCCGAATAGTCAGTATTGACAAATTGGAACTTTGATACAGGGTTGCGGCCATCAAAAATGCGGCTCAACTTGTCAAAACAAACGCCCGTTACCTCGTTGGTCTTAACAGGGTAACGGAACATTGTCTTGAACAAAACGAACTTGTCATGCGGCAACAGGTTTTCCACCCAATTCAAGAATTGCGTAGATTCGGCACAAACGCAAGGGGCGTTCAATGTGCTGATGCGCTTTTCAACGTGAAACTTAATCCTTTGCTGATGCAGTTTCGCCGTTGTCAACGCCCGCGCATTTCTTCCCTCGGTTATTACCTTGTTTATCCTGTTTAACTCTAATGGCATGGTCTACAAATTCGTATTTTGAATTGTCGGGTATGTGCCACCCGGCCTTTGTGATTCTTAACAACCTTTCGGCGTGCGAAAATTCAAACTCTTGGGTAACATCGCCAACCATCAATGTTACCATTGTGGTCTTTGCACTCATAACGTTATGCAGCTGAACCGCCGTTTACCAATGCGGTAAGAGGGTTGAACTCCGGCTTAACGATTGCAAGGTTATCCGAATAGTTGGACATGTACTGCCATGAAATGGCGTTGCTATCCTTCGCATCGTAGTTGCCGTGAACCTTATCGCCGACAAAGAATGCGCGTACAGGGATTGGATAGAAGGTTGTGTCAGTGGTTTCATCCTTGATGGCCTCAATGTTGCCGTTCTCATCAAAGAGGAACACGCCAAGGTTTCCGGCATTGCTCTCGCATGAAAGCTGCTTCAAAGCCTTTGCAACACTCTGTGGGATGCCACGCAGAACGGCAGAGAATGTAACAGGATTTGAACCCAGAACATCGGGAACACCGCCCAGATCATCGTTGCCGCCGCCTGTCAAACGAGCATCGCCGCCACCATCAGTTGGTGCGTTGATGAATGGGGTCACGATGATTTTTGAGCCATCCTCGGCAGCAAGCTTTGTTTCCCATGAAGCAAGCTTTGTAATTGCGCCCGCACCCTGTGTGCCGGACACAAAAGAGTTAAGCGCACCATTTGCGCCACGAAGGCGGCAAATCGCAATTTTTTGAATCTGTCCGAATGATTCTGCGCACGCAACGTTTGGAAGGTCTGGGATTGCAGTTGCGGCCGGACATTGACAAGTAATAGACATGATTTTTAACGTTTGAAAGTTAATAATAAAGTTCGTTCCGGCTTTCCCTTTGCCGTTTTCACTACAAATGTAGTTATTTTTCTTAAAATGGCGCGTATTTGCGTTTATTTCTCGCGTGCGGTACATTGTGCCACCTCGCACATAAAACGCACGAAACGGCCCGAAAATAGGCCGTTCTTGCTAATGAACACGCACACCCCTGTTTGCGTGGCCGTATGGCATTGTGTTGTTGTCTGCAATTTCCTTTTCGTAGATGCCCGTGAGCATATCGGCAGCATCATCGTGTTCGTTTGCACCAAAGGCACGGAGAAACTCGGTAATTGCTTTGTAGAACTTTGGATATCTCGTTTCCCATCCAAACGGCATTACGATTGATTGGTTGACAAATGGCGCATTGGTAACAACTCGGCTTTCCTTGTTTGCGCCCTGATAGAATGGCACCGTTATCGCACGAACCTTGCGTTTGATTGTCTTTTCAAACTGCGAACCGCCGTTGTTGCTCTCAACCCATACTTTTTCCGCACCCTGTTCGTTTATCATGCGCGGCACCGTAATCGTTGTTACATCGGTGTTCTCATCAGTATACTGGACATCGGTTATCAGCGCATACAAAATCGGCTCAAATCGTTTCTTGTGTTCGTTCCACGCATGTTCCGTTGACTTGTAAATGTCGTATGTCGCACCAGCCAAGAAATCGTTGCCTTCATCGGCCACATCAATGTAACAACCCTTGCGCACCAATGTTCCCCAATCGGCCTTATCAACCCACGTCTTGAATGGCTGATACAATCTGCCCGCCGCATCGCCGGGCGAACCTTGGTACAAGCATTGAAAGCCTACGGGGTCAATCTTGCGCATCGCTTCCAATCGTTCAATGCTATGGCGGTCATTCCACAGGGCAATACCCTTTTCACGTGGGTCAATTTCCGTGGGGTCGCTTGTCTTGATTGCTTCAAAGTTTACCAGAACCCATGCGCCCTTGGGTATGTTGTCAAAATCTGCCCATTTCTCAACAACAATCACTTGTTCGTTGTCAATGATTTTGCCAATGATATCTTCCGGGTGCCAACGGGTAAACACAATCAATTGTTGCGAATCGTTGTGCAATCGTGTTCGTGCTACCTTCGTGTACCAATCCCATGCACCGGCACGGATAATCGGCGAGTTTGCTTCGCTTGAATCCTTGTACAAGTCATCAAATATCATGACATCTGCCGTTTTGGATGTCAGCGCACCACCACGGCCAACAACACGAAATTCGCCCGTGTGGCCTACGATCTGGAACACATCGGAATTTCGCAGACTATTTGCGGCCACCGTTACCACGTTTGAACCATTCAAGGTTGTATCCGGGAACACGGCATTGTATTCGGGTGTGTCAATAAGCTTCTGCACATCCCTGTTGAAATCCTTGGCAATGGTGGCAGCATAGGAACAAAGGATTATTTTCTTGTCCGGGAACATTCCCAACATCTTGGCCGGAAGATTACGGCTTGATCCTTCCGATTTGCCATGCTGCGGCGGTGCCTGGATGATGAGGTTTTGAATCTGCCCAGATGCGAACATATCCAACACGCGGTAATACGCAGTATGGAACGGCGTTGGCTTGAATCGTGGGTTCATGTATTGGGCGAACCATAACAATTTACGGCGTGCGCCTTCAATCTTGAAATCCAATGCAGAAAGATTTGCCATTACTCGCCGCCGTTAATCTTGTTCAACACCTGTCCCAACAACTCATCCGGGATGGCCGACAAATCTGGCTTGTTCACGTTCTCGGCCTTGACATTGGCGTTTACCTCGGTTGTCTGCCTATTCTTCCATTCTTCCGGCGCACGGTTCGTTAAGGCAAATATCAATGCGGCCACGTTGGGCGCAACCTTTTTCGTGGTGGTTGTCTGCTTGCTGATTATTGGGTTGCCGTTCTTGTCGCTTGTGTACTCGGTCTTTGTTTCTTCGTAAGAATATCCCATAGCAACATCCCACAACGATTTTTCCAACTTGGACACAATCGTTTTGCTGAACTCATCCTTTGCCTTTTGTACGGCGTTAGAAAAGTTAGGTTTGCGCTTGATCCAATCAAAAAAGGTGGTCTTGGTTATCCCCACCTTTACACACACACGTTCAATGTTTTCGCCGTTGCGCAATTCATCGCAAATCGCCTTTACTATTTCCGCATTGTACTTTGTGTTTGCCATAATGCCTTATTCGTTAAAATACAGGGCGCACGGTGCGTTTTTTGCCTGCTTGCAACCATTGTTATTGTTTAACATTTACGCGCCCTGTATGGGTCTAATTTTCAATTCTTGTAGCCTGTTGGCCTGTGTATTTCTCCCATCGTGCAATTATTACATCGCAATAGTGTGGGTCAAGCTCCATCAAACATGCTTTTCGGTTCAATTGCTCTGCGGCGATCATTGTTGTACCAGAGCCGCCGAACACATCAAGGACAACATCGTTTTCTTTTGTGCAATCCATCAAGCAATTGGCCACCAATTCAACGGGTTTCATTGTCGGGTGTAAGTCGCATTTCCTTGGTTTGTCAAAGTCCCATATTGTCGTGCGATACTTTCCTTCTCGGTAATTGTGGTGCGATTTTGTCCACGTGTATATTATCGGTTCGTGTTGGTAATCGTAATCCAATCTGCCCAATGAGAAGGTTGCACTATTTTTGCGCCATATCAAATTGTGGCGTACAGGCAATCCGGCATCCTTCATCATCATCATCATCAATCCCAACTCGCCGCCTTGCGGTGCAGTAACAAAATATGATGCATCATCCTTGCAACTCAACCTTGCATTGGTCATGGCGTTTACCAGAATAGGGTATAACTCTTCCGATGTCAAGGTGTCATTTGCGATGTTTTCAACACACTTTCCCGACCGCTGAACGGAGTTAAGCATTTTGTTTTTATCGCCAATAGAAACGCCATACGGCGGGTCGGTAAATACCATGTCAGCTTTTATTGTACCCCCCCCCATCAGCTTTTGCACATCTTCCAACTTGACTGAATCGCCGCACATCAAACGATGATTGCCAAGCTGCCACACATCGCCCGGCTTGCAGCGCACGATTATCTTTTCCGTGTTGCCATCAAAATCATCTTCGGAAACAGGTTTGGCCGGGGTTTTCCATTTGGCATCGCAGTTCCATTCTTTGAGTTTGGCCGCGTTCCATTTATCGGTGGCAAGTTTTACCTCATCCCAAACGCCGGTGTGGGTGTTGCCTTTCACAAGGATTTCCAACTCATCTTCGTATGTCAATCCTTCCATGAGGATTGTCGGCACTTGTTCCATGCCCAGATACAATGCAGCTTCGCTTCTGCGTTCGCCATCAATGATCACAAACTCGCCTGTGCGATTGGAAAGCACAATCGGCCTTGCATTGAAATAGTTTGGATTGCCTTTGATTGATTCCGCAAGTTTTTCAACGCCGCCCGGAACTGATTTGCGCGGGTTGTCTGGGTGCGGTTTCAAAGAAGATAATTTCCGTAACTCAATTTGTAACATATCCAATTGTTTTACGGGGCGTGCGTATCGCTTGTTGCCCCGGTGTTAATGCCTTTCCCTTTGACTTTTCAAGGGGCGTGGCACAAATATAGGCATTTTATTTCTTACGACAAAAACAGGCCGCATTGGCCTGTTCTCGTTATTCGTTCGGTTTTTCCATTTCTTGACAGATTGTGTCAAATTCTTGGAATGTCATGTTGATTGGTGCGAAATGCGATTTTACCCAATCATACGGCCTTAACCTGTGTTGTATAATCCATCGCGCTTCCTCTCTTGCCTTTTCTGCGCACATTTCAATGTATTCTTCTTCGGTCATGTTGTAGTCGGTAACGGTATCCACAACCTCGCTAAACCTACACAATAAACCGTTTGGTTGTCTTGCTATAAATGATCCCATATCGCCTTCGTTCTAACGAACCATTACAAGTGAAATGCTAACCTTGCCGGAAACATTCGGGCAACCATTGTAGTAGCACCATATATGTTTGCGCCCGTCTTTCTTCATTCCCAGCTCCTCGGCGGTCGCAACAATGTAACCTTTACCATTGGACAATTCAACGGCCTGTGCCTTGCGGACTTTATCGGCCTTTTTCAGCCTGTAATCCTTAATCTCGGATGCCCTCTTTGTGTACATTTTTGCAACCTTGATTGCTTTTGTAATTGTCATTTCCATGTCGTTTGTGTTTTATCGTTTCCGGGAATGGCCCCGGTGCCTGTTGTATTTTGGTGGGGCGGGTAACCGCCCCTGTTCTTATTCTACAAAGAAATCTTCTCCTTTGGCGGCGCAATAACCTTTGGCAAACATCATTACGAAATCTTCATTTTCGTTAACGTAAATCATCAAATCATCCTCAACCCTTACAAATGCCAATGCCATGTATTCGTGCAAGTAAGTTACTTTGAATCTAAAATCTTTTGTTGCCATGATCTTGTTTGTGTTAATTGCGGAACCGGCCGCATCCGTTTGGTTATCATTTCCGAATACAAACATAGTGAACTTTTATTAAACACCAAAACTTTTTGTTTTTATTATTCACTTTTTTGCATTATCCACCTAAAAACGACAAATCCGGGGCGGCCTGCTTGCTTAACGCCCCGGAAATCTCTATTTTGCTTGCTTGACATATTCGGGCCGAAACCCTATTTTGTTTTCCTTCTGCAAAGCGGTATGCGATATGCATGCGCCCTGTTCTCTGGACACAAAGATATCATTTTTCGTGCAATATGCAAAGGCATCAAAACGGCTTTCCAATTCAGTATTGCCACATGTGCCGCATTTTAATTGGTTGATGTCCATTGTTTCAAATTTTGCCTTGCTTCTTTTGGTGTCTGCATATCTGGGAATGCCTTACAGAAAGCCAGGAACTTTTCACGACCCAACTTGCGGTAAATCGGCACAAAGTCAACTCGGCAGAGGTCGGCCGGTTCTCCGGGTTCAATTGCCTTTTCTCGGCCTTCTTTTTCGGCAATCCTTGAGCATTCAAAAATATCCTTGCCTTCTTTGTTAACAATCACATATTCGTGGTTATTGTACTTTATACCGCCACAATAACGGGCAATGGATAAATGAGTGTTCGCCCAATATGTTTCAGCCATTGCGATTGGTGTTATTTGCGTTCCCATTCCTTTTCAAATCTTAATTTTGACCAGACCTCAAAGATTGTTGACTTGTCATGACGTACAATATAATCGCCATCCTGTACATCCACAAACACGCCGTTGTTAAGAAACGTGAAACATGCTTTGCTTCCATCGGGCCAACGGTCAACTACCATCTGACCGCCACCAACAAAGTCTTGCAATCTGCTCATATTCTCTTCCTTTACTTGTATGGCTGCTACCTCTTCCAACTGACGGCAATATATATCGCCCCATTGGGTGCGTGCCTTATCCACATGGAAATAACCGTTTGCTTCTGGGTATTCGTGTTTGTCGTAAGCAATCGTGAATTTCAGCATTTTGCTATCCGGGTAATCGTTTACCTCAATGAACCGTTCGCCATATCGGCCACGCATGGCATCAATTATTGCGCTTATATACATTGGGTCGTTGTGCTTGTTATAAAACACGTGGAATGTAAAGTTGTCATCCATTTCAGTTGGCACAACACCGCGTTCCGTGAGTGATTCAAGCATTACCAAAGCTTCGTAATCAAATGGTGTTATTCTATTGCCCATAGTATTTGCGTTTTGATAGCCACGTAAACCTTATTCCGATGCCGACAACGGCAACTTTCAATTCAATATCCAAGTACATATCATCGTGCTTGATATGATCTATGGCCAAACCGAACTGCAACGAATGATACTTGATATATTCGCGGCCAAACAGGAACAAGCCAAGTCGGCCGAAATACGCACCGAAATATCCGGCGTGTTGGTCTGGTATCATCTGCACTTGGGAAATGTCAAAACATTCATTTGTCTTAACATCTATCACGCCCAACTCGGCGGTTGGCATCCCCTTGAACCTTTTGCCATAACGCGGGTGGCTCTTGTCCACGATGCGGTATTTATTTGTTATGCCCATTGTTTATCTTTCTTTGAATCAGCAACCAACTTTCTTTGTCAACCTTGCACATGGTCGGGTATTCGGTAATGTCATCCTTTGGAGTTACAAAGTAATAGATGCCCAATTGGCCTTTGCATGGCATTTCAACAACTCGCCTTGGGTTGCGCATCAGCCATCCAAAGCCTTTTTTGGGGCGTTCATCAACAGGTATGCACGTATTCGCCCAATCCTGTTCCGTGAATTGTTCCAACGGCTTTACATCGTACAACTCCACGAACCCCATGGTAACGCCAGATAGCAACCCCGGCATTACAGGCGTGGCCGATGAGCAAATGAGCAATTCGCCACGATATGAGGTTGCACGGCTTCGCACCTCTATTGACTTTTCGGCATAGGTAATGCCATCATCAACGTATGCCGCCGTTACAAGATGCTGCGCGTATGGTTGCTTAACGGTCAACGCCCTGTATTTGTCGTGCAACTCCGGGTTGTATTCGTTTGTGTTCAACTGCATTGCTTGATGTGTTTTATCCGGGGTTGCCCCCGGATTCGTTCAACTTACATTCCAGATGGCCAGTTGGCCGTTGGGTCGCTTTCCTCTGCTGACTTGTACGGTGCTTCGGGTGTCGGTACCGGTGCGCCTGATTGTCTATTGCCACCGCCCAACAACTCCATTTCACTGACATGGATTTCGGTTATGTACCTTTTCTTGCCCTCGTTGTCAAGATACTCACGGGTTTTTATTTTGCCCTCAATCAACAGGGGTGTGCCCTTCTTCACATATTGTTCGCAAAGATTAGCCAAGCCAGACTTGCGGACAACAACGTTGTGCCATGATGTTTCATCTGGAATATCTTGGCCATCCCGGGTTTTGAATCCACGTTCAGTTGTGGCCAATGTGAATTGTGCGACCTTGCCGCCATTCTCAAAATCGGTAATCTTTGGGTCTTGCCCAACATTGCCTTTTAAAATGCATTTATTCATAATCGTTTGTTTTGTTAGTCAAATTTTGCGCCATCCAACAGGTATTCGCGCTTGTCATGCCATTCGGCGTTTGCGTTCAAAAATCTGCGATCTTCATCACGGACAAACTCCACATACCATCCACCAGATGCGGCAGGTCTTAACACCCGAACCAACTTGCCAATAAAGAATCGTTTGTATTTGGCATATTGGCTTTTGTCACTGATTGACAAAACGCGCTTGATGTTGTCCGGCTCGGCCTGTCCTTCGGGCCTGTGTTCCTGTTTGCGAAAGCTTGCATTTTGGAAATCACGTTTGATGGATCGCCGGGATATTTCCGCAAAATCCTGTTTGTATGGTTTCGGTTCTTTCGTTCTCATTGTTCGCCATCATCAAAGTCATCGCACGGGAAATCGTAACATTCTGCCGGGCGGTTATGCTTGCGGCAAACATCGCAATCATCCCCATTGTCAAAATGTCTGCAATCGCCGCATTCTTTGTATTTAATATCTGCCATAGTCGTTTCTTAATTCTTGGATTGTTAACTGATTGGCCGGAAAGATGCGCATTTGGTCGCGTTTGCCATTCTCCCATTTGGCGTGGCAATCATAACACAGGATGTTGATATTTCTTGGATCATGTGCCATTTCCGGGTGTGCGCCACGTGTCAAGATGTGGGAACAATTCGTTGCAGAAAAACGATACAAAGGTTTCATGCATTCTTCGCAACAATGCCTTTTGTGTTCCCAGACCCATTTGAAAAAACGGGCATTGGCGGCGGCAATATCTTCGCCACGACCGAAAACACAATGCCCGAATTTCTCACGTTGCAGCTCAATGCGCAACCGCACATCCATGCGAAAATGCCTTGTATCAATCAATGGTTCAAAGCCACGCGAAACGATGTAATCGTATTCAAAACGTTCGGTTATGATGTACGGTTGTGCCATGGGGATTACATGTTTTCTGCTTCCATCAATACGGCTTCTTCTTCGGCCATCTGCTTGGCTTCCTCGGTGGCGTTGCCATCAGCACCAAACAAAGACAACTGCGCTTGCTTGCCATTGAACAGGTATTCATACACCTCGCGTTCAATGCTTCCCACGATTGCTTCCAACTCTTCTTCAAAGCCGAACGAGATTGTGGCCATTTTAAGGCGCGGTGTGTTGATGGCGGTTTTAAGGCCGTTTGCCGTTGTGTACACTACGGTAATAACAACACCCACGTTGTCATCCTTGCCGGAATACGAAACGCCACGCACCTCAATGTTCTGCAACAACTCGTTTGCAAAGCAGCGTGCCTGTTCCTGTACTTTCTCGGAAATCTTGTTGGCCTTGTCCTCAACAAAGGAAAGGAAAGATGTGATGTTAAGAACACGCGCAACAATCGGGCGCAAGTCATTGAACAGGTTTTGCAAGCCTGGGTGTATATCCATGCCGTTATCCACCGTGTAATGGTTAACGTATGATGCGCCATTGATAACCTCGGTTACCTCATATTGTGCGCTGATACCACCGCCATTGATAAGCTTTACTTTCTCCAACGAGAAATCCTTTTCACTTGGTTTTACCTCATTGCTCATATTGCATTAGTTTTTATGTTCCCCGGTGCCGCCAGGTGCGGGTAATGGTAATAATTGACTGATGGCGAACTTTACCAAGGTTTGTACATCCTTAAAGATCGCCTTTTTGTTTTCATCACAATTGGGGTCTTGCTCGGCCTGTTGCATCATTCCATCAACGGCTTGTTCCGCGACCTGTGGCGGATAATTCAATAAAATCGGTTCCATATTTTAAAAATTTTCATCGGCCAACATTTCGGCCAACCTACCGTTTGGCGTTATTTTAGCCGGATTTTCGTTCTGCGGGCGTTTTTCTTCCTGTGTGGGTACTTTATCCACTTTGGTTACATCTTGCGAAATTGGGGCGTTATTGGCCGTTTCTTCCGGGTACTCCTTAACCACAAGTTCAATGATGCCTTTTTCAACCAATACAGGCAGACAACGAACAACGGCACGCACATCCTCAATCGCATCATGCGCCGGGAAGCTTTCGCCCGGAAAGCATCGTGCATACAACTCTTCCAATTTTGGAAATTTCAAACGGCCATTGGAAAATCTGGCATCAACGAATTTCATTGATGGGCGCATGGTGTCAATGCGCTTGCCCTTGAACAAAGCTTGCTCGGCTATTTCTCCGTATGCTTGCGCACGCATCAGCTCGGATTTAATGGTTGACACATCAAAGTAAATGTTGTGGCCGCATATCAATTTCGCCTGTGAGCAATCAAGCAGGAATTGCGCCATTACATCGGCAATCGGTTCGCCATATTCCAAGGCATATTCAGTTGTTATGCCATGTACATCGGTGGCTTCCTGTGGGATTGTCCAACCTTCCGGCTTGATAATGTGGTTTTCTTCCTTGCCATTGTAAATCCAAGACAATTGGCAAATGCGTGGGAATTGCTCAAAGTCAACATCCCATTTGGCATCCTTTGGCGGCAAGCCTGTTGTTTCACAGTCAAAGTAAACAATTTCGCTAAAATCAATCATGGTTCGTATCGCTTTATGTTATTTCTCTTTTATGATGGTTGTTTCGCCACTTGGCGATTTCTCGGTTAATATGCCGCCGGGCAATTCTTCAAATACCTTTTCGGCTTCTTGGCGGTCAATAGTTACCAGATGATAACCTTTGTAATGCACGCCATATTTGATTGCCGGTTTGCGGCTTGGCTTCTTCTGTATTTCGTTCATAATGTTCTTGGGTCATCAACAAACACATTCAAGTTTTCTGCGGCGAATTGCCGGATTGTTTCAATGTGGTCAATCAACTCGGTATTGTCAAGCTCTGGTATCTCTCGCAACCTGTGATTGTAAACGCCTGTTTCTTCGTTCACGGTTTCTTCATGGCAGACAGGAGAAATGGAACGCAAGAACAATTCTGTTTGCTGCTCGGTCTTTCTATCCCCCGTGTTCCAGATGCCAAACTTGATGGTTGGTACAACGTAATGGTAATAATATCCTTTCAACGCATCGGAAGATGCTTTGGGTGCTACAATGAAACGAGCAACAACCCTTTGGCCTTTATTGCTTGCAAAGAACGCGTTTACCTCGCCCATGTACATTGCCAAGGCACCGTTGGCGTTGATAATGCCCGATGCTGATATTTCGCGGCGTTTCATTTGTTCTTGCAAATGTAGGTGTGCAGCTCAACCGCATCGGCCTTTGTTACCATGGCGTGGCTTTCTCCTATGAAATGGAACACATTTGCGCCCGTTTCCTTTGCCGCTTCGGCCACAACTTGCGTTGATACGCCCGCCGCCTGTGCAACGTTTGTCAAGCGGACATAATCGGATTTGGGTTTGTACTTACCAATCGCACGAACTCGGTTGCGTTTGGTCGGTGCCTGTTCTGGTTGCGGTTGCGGTTTCGCCTTGCGAAAGAACGCCAAAATTTTCTTGAAACACATATCATTAGTTTTTAGATGATGACATTGCAGTCTTGCGTAATTCGGCCATATCCGGGTTGGCATCACAGATGAACTTTTCAATCGTTGCATTAAATGCCTTCATCCCCAACTGATGGATATACAAACGAATGTCGGCCGGATATTTACTTTGCTTATTTTCAACATCAACGAATGCAACGGCAAAATCTGCCGGATCATTCATTATGCCCAATTCCATAACGCGGTCAATCGTTGGGCGATTCTCGGCAACCATTTTACCCTTTTTCTTCAACTCGGCGATTGTTTCCAATACCTTTGTTCGTGTTTCCACCTGTTCGTTGATATAAGCCGTCAAAATGGTTTCAAATTCAGGCGTTATCATCAAGTCATAACGCGTTTTTCCGCATAATGCTTCTGGCTCTTTAAACTCCCTGTTTGCCAAACGGCGGTTGTATTCAATGGCCGCTTTTTGTTGTGGGGTTAACTTTTCCATGCGATTGTATTCAATGACCGACCTTAAACGTGGGATTAACTTTTTCATATCGTTTGAAACATGGGTGCGGACAATGCCGCACCCGGTTATGTGTTATTCCTTTTCGGTGTATTCTTCAACGGCCATTTCAGTTTGCCCGCGCTGCACCTGTTCAATGAAGCCTTGGAAGCCGTATTTCTTGGCAATGGTCACAATGTTTTCCAACCTCTTTGCACCCAGAGATTCGCCGCGTGCGATGCAGAACACATTGACTTTTGGATTGCTTGCAATGACCAACTTGGCCGCAATCTCCATTATCTGCGAATCGGAAACCTTGCCCGGCACAAATGGAACATCGTTAAGCATCAAGCCATCTTCATTGAACGACAAGCCTTTGATTGGAAGCTTTGAGTTATTAACGAGGTCGGCACGTTCTGCCATGAGGTTGGATATATTTTCATCCATTTTCTCGGCCTGTGCCTTGGCGGTTTCTGCCTTGAGTGATTTGGTGCGGTAATCTGCAACCAACGCGTGCATCTTGTTGTGAAAATCAGCACTTGCAAGCTGCTCGGAAATATCGGCGGGTTTGTTGGCTTCGTAATCTTCAAGCCACTTAACCGCATTGGCCTTGCGTGCTTCATAATCCTTGCGTTCGGCTTCAATTGCCTGTATGGCTTCAATATGTTGCGCGTTCAAGCTTTCAACGCCCAATTTCTCGTTTTCCCTTGCCTGTTCATACGCGATTCGTGCGGCTTCAACCAACTTGTGCAATTCTTCCTTTTTTGCGGTAAACTCGGCATCCACATTACGCAGACGATCTGGGATGGCCGCTATTTGTTCCTCGCGCTGCGCCTTGGCGGCACGCACCTGTTTGGCCTTCTCTTCCAACTTGATGGCATTGGCCTGTTGTTCCATCAGCTCGGTAACGTTGATTGGCTCGGCGTATTTGTCAAGTTCCACGGTATCAATCTTTGATGCGGCTTCCTTCGCCATGGCAACATAGGTCTTGACATCGCGGTTAACGCCTGTGCGTTCTGCTTTCAAGTCGGCAACGGTGGTGTCAATCTCGGCAATGCGTTCGCGCACCTCAACAGGCAACAACCCCTTTACGACCTCTATCTGCTTGCGCCTTCCCTCGGCGGTTTCCGACCAACGCGAGAACTCCACGGCATCAAAGTCTTGATACCCGAAAATCTTTTGCAACATGGACACGTTGTTGGACTGCATCCCGGTTGACTTTTGTTTGATGGAGAGTGTGCCGCGTGGGTTGGCTTCGGTAAACGACAAAGACACATCGTATTCCTCGCCATCATCGCCAATTACCATCTTGGCAAATCCTTTGGATTCTCCGTTTCTCAACACCTCATCACGGTTGCCTGTCAGCAATGCGCCAATGGCTTTGAGAAGGGTTGATTTGCCCAACTCGTTATCGCCTGTGATGAAATACACGTTGCCGGTAAAGTCGGCATCAAATTCCTTGATAACTTGGAAATTTGACAATTGCAATTTCTTGATGTACATAATTCGTATCGCTATTTGGTTTGTATTATCCTTTGGTGCAACAGGGTCTTGATGCCTGTTATGGCCTGTTCGTTGGCCTTGTATTCTTCGTATGTAAGGTCGGCAACAAAGTTGGCCATATCCCTGTATAATCTGCTTAATTTCTCTTGGCTCATCTGGTGGCGTATTGCGCCGCCCTCATCAACAATCATATCGCTTGTTTTTCAGTTCCGGGAATACGCCCGGTCGGCTTTCAAAATAAATGGCGGGTGAGTGCGTAAAATGGGTGTTTTCTTATAAAGACAAAAATTGTTTTAAAGTTTAACTTGTTAGGAATGACACCCGCCATTTGTACCCACGGCCGGAGTTGAACCGGCACGCCCTTCGGCGCAAGTTTTTGAAACTTGTATGTCTACCAATTCCATCACGTGGGCATGTATTATTTTTTCATATTCTTTCCGGCAAACGTGTCGGTTTGTGCGTGACAATTTGGACATAAAATTTGCAAATTTTCCAATCTGTTATCATTGTGTATTCCATTTTTATGGTGCAATTGCAATGGTATTGGTTTTCCATTCCATTCAGTATTTCCGCAGATTTCGCATTTATGTTCCTTGTATCCTTCACGCAACAATCGCAATCGTAATGTGTTGGTACAGGTATAGGATGAATTTTCAACCAAACATTCTTTCATATCCTTTTTGGGGTTTGGCTTGAATCCCAATCCAACATTCCATCCCCTACCTGTAAAATGCGAAACATCAATATTCAATTCTTTAATCTTCTTGTGTACAATCTTATATCCGGCACCGAATGGAGAACGCCCCAAATAACGACACATTCCGGCAATGCTTCTTGAATGCTTCGCAGCTTCTATAAATTCCGCATCAGTATTTCTATGTTTTATATTCATTTATATTTTATGTTTTTGTTGCCCCGCACGGACTCGAACCGTGAATACCAGAACCAAAATCTGGTGTGTTACCATTACACCACAGGGCAATTTCATTACCACTTGGTAATCTCGTAAAGATTCAAGGAGTTATCACAACCCACCAACACCGGCATTTCCTTTTTACTCAACATTATCATTGATTCCATTGCAGCACGTGTTGTATAAAAATATACGCCATACACCTTCTTGACAAATACAATGTTGTTTACATTTTTCTCGCGGTATTCCTCGCCCAACAATTTCTGGTTAAACTTGATGTTTGAAAATTCAATTTTACCATTCAAATGGTTTGCGATTATTGCGATGTCCTGTACAAATGTTGTGTTCATAATCTTTATGTTTTATCCGGGAACCGCCCCGGTGCGTTGGTCATTATTTCCGAATGCAAATATAAGTATAGTTATTTAAATACCAAAACTTTTTTACTTAATCTTTCAAAAATAATTTGGAATGGTCAACAATGGCCGTTTCCCATCGTACCAAGCCAGAACGCAACGCCCTTTCAAACGCAACATCCGTTTCGTGATGCTTGCCCAATTCATGCCAATGCTTGAACTTGGCTCGTTTGCAAAATACCCTGTGCGTTCCCATGGCATCACGGCGTATACAGGCATTTACCATACTGCGCTATTCTTTTGATTGTTTGTTTTCCTTGTCCATCCAGCGAATCAATCGGCGTTCCTTTCGGTCTATCTCTTTGGCCACTTTGTCCGGGCCGTAGATCAAGGCCAATTGGCGCACCATTATTTGCACATC
>JAZUEE010000072.1:0-17023 GCA_045639985.1 Bacteroidales bacterium | reverse complement strand
GAATGCAGTTTCTGTAAAAACGACACATTCTCGGACAGAACTCTTAGCCATCTTAAGGTAATAAAGGAATTGTGTTTTGTTTCTTGATGAACCTTCTGCAGTATTCAAAGCGACCCCTTGTGCCGATTTAAAAAACGATTTTTTAAGGAATCTCAAATTTGATTCATCACAAATAGGAGAATACGGTGCGATTTCTCCATAAAGCCATGAAATATAATCCATTGCTTTAGCATAAATTCTTAGGTCTTCAAACCTAAAAAAGCTCACATTGTTGTCTTGCTCATTCATAATAAAAGGGTATTTAGTTTTGAAAGCCACAAAAATAGCATATTTTTTATATCCAAATGCTTTTTACTTATTTTTTTTAAAATTTGACAAATGGCGATTGTCAAATTCAACCATAAATAATTATTTTTTTGTATTTTTGCCATTCATTTTCAAACAGTGCAGAAACCTTTAGCTGAAATATTACGACCTAACTCTCTGGATTCCTATATCGGCCAAGAACATTTAATGGGTCAAGGCGCGGTATTACGAGAAGCCATCGAAAATGACAATATCCAATCCATGATTTTTTGGGGGCCGCCGGGTGTGGGGAAAACCACTTTGGCATTGCTTATTGCTGAGCTTTCCAAATCGAAATTTTTCATGCTCAGCGCCATAAATTGTGGCGTAAAAGACATTCGAGATGTAATTGAGCAAGCGAAAAAGCATGACGGTCGTTCCATTCTTTTCATTGATGAAATTCATCGATTTTCAAAATCGCAACAAGATTCACTTTTAGGCGCTGTAGAGCAAGGCGTGGTCACATTAATTGGTGCCACAACCGAAAATCCTTCTTTTGAAGTCATATCTCCTCTTTTATCCAGATGCCAAGTTTACGTCTTGAAAAATTTATCTAAAGATAATTTAGAGACAATCCTTCAAACCGGCATAGCATACCAAGAGAAGTGTTTAAACTGCAAAATCAACGTGGAGGACACGGAAGCATTGCTTCGGATTTCCGGAGGAGATGCTCGAAAACTATTAAATGCTGTTGAATTAGTTACTTGGATGACAAAACCGACAGATGGTGTTATAACTATAACTCGAGAATCTGTCATTCAAGTCATACAACAGAACTTGGCAATATACGACAAAAAAGGCGAACAACATTACGACATCATTTCCGCTTTTATCAAATCTATGCGAGGCAGCGACCCGAATGCTGCTGTTTACTGGATGGCTCGAATGTTGGTGGCGGGTGAAGACCCACTCTTCATTGCCCGCCGGATGGTAATTTTAGCTTCAGAAGACATTGGCAATGCCAACCCAAACGCATTGTTATTGGCAAACAACTGTTTCCAAGCGGTAAACGTCATCGGCATGCCAGAAGCAAGAATACCTTTGACTCAAACTGCCATCTATTTGGCTTCTTCACCGAAAAGCAATGCTGCCGTTATCGCTATTGATGCCGCCTATTCTATCATTAAGCAGACGGGAGATTTACCCGTACCTTTGCATATCCGGAACGCACCTACCAAACTCATGCAGGAACTCGGCTACAGCAAAGGATACCAATATGCACACAATTACGAACATAACTTCGTCAATCAGGAATTCATGCCTTCTCAGTTAAGTGGCGTGAAAATCTACGAACCGCAAGACAATCCTCGGGAGAATGAATTACGGAGGTATCTTCGCAGTTGTTGGAACGAGAAATACAAATACATCATACTTCTGCTCGTCGCCCTTACCTCTTTTTTTTTCTCTGCTAAATCCCAAAACTACCATTTCTCCCAATTCTACGAACACCCAACCAGCATCAATCCGGCCTTATCTGGTGCATTTGACGGTGTTTTCAGAGCAACAGCCGCCTACAGAACACAATGGTATTCCGTCACCAAGCCTTTTCAAACCTTTGGCTTTGATATAGACGGTGCCGTTTATAAAAACAATCGAAGGCAAGAACTTATTGGTATTGGCGGTCTGTTCAATACAGACAAAGCAGGAGATGTTAGTTACACTTCTTTTCAAGCCTTAGTTTCAATTTCCTACATCAAATATATCGGGCGGCACAGCCGACACAAAATCGGAATCGGGGCTTACGGAGGATTTATCAACAACGTCTTTGATTATTATGCTGCCAGATGGGACGAACAATATCAAAATGGAATGTACAGTCCGAATATTCCTTCATCCGACGTGTTCACCAACAACAAGCAATTTTTTTTTGATTGTGGGGCTGGTGCATTTTGGAGTTTTACCCCAAACAAAAGCAACGCATTCCAACTCGGTGTCAGTGCTTCCCATCTAAATCGTCCTGCAGATGCATTCGGCAATGATTTCTCAAGACTTCCCATTAAATACAACTTGCATTTCCTCTCAAGGATAGGAATTTCCAGAGACCTTGCCATTGAGCCCTTGTTTTTCGGTTCTTGGCAACGGAAATTCAGCGAATACACATTCGGTTCCAACATTGAATATTTTCAACGAAAAAACAGTTATACCACAATTTTTTCTTTTGGCGGAGGACTTTTATATCGTTGGAATGACGCCATAGTCGCCAACTTCTTTTTCGACTGGCAGAATCTACGTCTCGGCATCAGTTACGATTTGAACACATCGCCCTTTGTGATTGCCACTCATGTTCGCGGAGGAGTTGAATTCTCCCTATCTTACACTTTTAAGCGAAAAACAATAACCCGATTAGGCAAAGAGCCATGCCCGTATAACCTAATGTAGTATGTGCAAGAAGTTCTATTCCATACTATTTTTTTTATCTTCATGCCTTTCCGTGATTGCTCAAAACGGATATTTATCGGATGCACAACGAAACGCGCAAATCAATTTCATCCGGCACGACACGTTACCCGTAATAGTCTCAGCACTTCCCGATGAAATCAACAGTCGATTCTCAGAATATTCAGGACGGCTTCTTAAAGACTCCATCTTTATTTTCTCCTCTATGAGGGCTGACGTTGAGGAAGACTATGATCATTTGTTTGAAACTAGTTGGTATTGTCATCTATATCAATCGAAACTTCTTCCAAGCGGAGAATATCAGCCAGCGATTCCTTTACCATCGTCGATTAACACGCATAATACCTTTAACAGCAATTATTGTGTCAATCATGACATGAGCGTCCTTTTTTATACGCGCTGCACCCGTTCAGGCGAAGGTGAATTGCATTGCTCATTGTGGCAAAGCAATTTCAACAAGGGCAAATGGAGTAAGCCCCAAAAGTTACCATCGCCCATCAATACTGAAGGGAGTTCTTCCATGCAACCTCATCTTGTTTCAAATGGGGAAAATGAAATCTTATATTTTGTATCTGATCGGAAACAGGGTATGGGAGGTTTTGACATCTGGTACTCCGTATTGAAAGACGGGCACTTCTCCCCTCCTGTCAATGCAGGGCCACCAGTCAACACAGAAGGAAATGAAATCACACCCTTTTATGACCAAGAAAAGCATATTCTATACTTCAGCTCAGACGAGCACCTTGGAATTGGAGATTACGACATTTTCTATAGTATCGGAGCGTTAAGTCAGTGGAGTGAAGTTTCCAATATGGGCGTGCCATTCAATTCGGACTACAACGACTACTATTTCACACTCAATTCGGATGGACAAAGCGGATACTTTTCATCCAATCGTCCTCACGATGACATGGCATCATCAGACACGTGCTGCAACGATCTTTTTCATTTTCAATGGGAACCAGACAGACAGACAGACAGCATAATAATTCCTGATACAAACAGCATATCCCAAAAAATTGCTTCTTTATTACCAATTACGTTATATTTTCAAAATGACGAGCCCAACCCTAAATCAATTTCAGACACAACTGAATATGACTATCCAACACTTTACAAAAAATACGTAGCGGACAACAACTTGTACATTTCGGAATCAGGTCGTGGATTGCACAGCAACAAACAGGACTCCATCCAAAAAGAGATGTCACAATTTCTACGTGATTCAGTCTCTACCAGTTATGCGAGACTTCTGCAACTTACGCAATATCTAAAAGATGCCTTACTTAGCGGACTGGTCGTGGAACTCACCATAGACGGTTACGCCAGTCCTTTACACCATTCCGATTATAACACACACCTTTCCTCGCGGCGAATCGCCAGTTTACTCAATTACTTGTATAGTGCCGAGAATCATTTTTTTGCTCCTTATCTTCTACAAGAAAAAACCGGTCTTATCATTCATACCAATCCACAGGGAGCCATCCAGCATGATTTTCAAACTACTGACATACGTGAAACCGTATTCGGTATTCAAGCCGCTAAAGACAGGAAAATTGAAATCAGAGGCAACGTAACGTTCCCGTTAGATTCGTCAACAGACCACCATTGAGTAAATCTTATTGAGAATCCCTTTCTTTTTACAAGTTATAGAAGTGCTTTTTTTGTGTATGTTTGCGCTTTCATTTTTTTAAGCAAACTCCATTATTATGCTAAAATATTTTAAAGAGCCGCCTTTTTCTGTAACTATTTGCGACAAAGAAGGAAAGATTCTCGAAATGAACGACAAATCCATTTCAACATTTTGCAAAGACGGGAAACCACTTATTGGGAATTCATTATTAGACTGTCACCCGGAGCCAGCACGCAGCAAACTACTCGGGCTTCTCGCCAACCACAACGTCAATGCCTACACCATTGAAAAAAACGGTGTAAAAAAACTCATCTATCAGGCCCCTTGGTACGAGAACGGTGAATTTTCAGGATACATCGAATTGTCCATGGAGATTCCTATGGAAATGTCCCACTACGTACGCAAACCCGTAAAATAGCGAAGTGTGAACAGCAAGCTGTGATCAACAATCAGAATTGACATCCTTTAATTTATAATTCATAATCACCTGTAATGTATTCCAACAACCGCGACAAAGAGAAAGACACCAGCATCATTTACGGTATGCGTCCTATCTTCGAGGCCATTGAAAGTGGAAAGACCATTGACAAGGTCCTCTTCCAAAAAGGTCTTCAAGGCGAACTTTTCAAAGAACTTTTCTATGAAGTTCGTCAACACAAGATTCCTTTCCAATATGTTCCGTTAGAGAAGTTAAATCGCCTCACTCGAAACAATCATCAGGGTGTTGTAGCTTTTCTTTCTGCTATTGAATATTGCAATATTTATGATATTGTTCCGACTATTTTTGAAGAGGGAAAAGTTCCATTCCTCCTACTATTAGATAAGATCACGGATGTACGAAATGTGGGAGCCATCGCCCGTTCGGCAGAATGTGCCGGCGTGGATGCTATTATCCTTCCGCTTAACGGCGGAGCGCAACTTAACGAAGATGCTGTGAAGAGTTCGGCTGGAGCCTTGAACAAGATTCCCGTATGCCGCCATTCCAATTTGGTTGAAGTCATCCAATATTTAAAGGATTCCGGCATTGAGGTTGTCGGCGTGACGGAGAAAGCCAACCATGCTCTATACAACAAGGATTTCACCGGTCCGACATGTTTGATTATGGGGAATGAATATGAAGGCATTGCATGGGATTATCTGAAACACTGTAATGATACCGTCACAATTCCGATGGTTGGGACAATACGATCACTGAATGTATCCGTTGCCACGGGTATCACCCTATTCGAAGTCGTCAAACAACGTAATCCGGTCAAAGAATGAAAAAGATAGGCATACTTTCCGACACGCACGGCTATTTGCATCCCAATGCCTTTGAATTTTTCAAAGACTGCGATGAGATTTGGCATGCCGGAGATATTGTGGACGATTTTATTTTGGATGAATTACAGGCCATCGCTCCAGTTGTACGCGCTGTCTATGGCAATTGCGATGATTGGGACATCCGCCGCGAGATTCCCGAAAAACAGGTTTTCCAGTGTGAAGGTCACAAAGTGGCCATCAAGCACATCGTTGGGCATCCTGGAAAATATTTTCCCGAAGGATTAGAATTCATAAAAGAAGAAAAACCGACCCTTTTGATAGCGGGCCATTCGCACATTTTAAAAGTCATGAACGACAAGAAGAATAATCTGTTGTTCATCAATCCGGGTGCGGCAGGACGTTACGGATTCCACACTCGGCTTACCATGCTCCGTCTGCAAATCAACGGCAGCGACATTTCCAACTTAGAAATTTACGACGAACCCAAACTCCAGCCCATACCATGATTCCCGAAGAGCGCCCCATCCTCACCATTCTCGGTCCAACAGCCACGGGCAAAACCCATATTGCCGTACGCCTTGCCGCTGAAATCGGCGGCGAAATCGTCAGTGCAGACTCACGCCAAATATATCGAAGGATGGACATTGGCACAGGCAAAGACATTACCGAATACCAATATAACGGGCAAAACATTCCATTTCATCTTATTGACATTGAGGAACCTGGTGTAAAATATAATGTCTATCGTTACCAACAGGAGGCATTCAAAGTACTTCGAGATATCCAACAGAGGAATAAACGTATTGTCCTTTGTGGTGGAAGCGGCATGTATATTGAAGCCGTCATACAAGGTTATCGATTCCGTTTTCAGGAAGACGAGCAGATTCTTTCCGACCCTGTTCCATCTATCCTTATTGGTTTGCGCGGAGAACGCGACCTCATCCGAAATCGAATTACCACTCGACTGAAAACGCGTTTGGAAGACGGCATGATCGAGGAAATACAAGGACTTTTAAATGAGGGCATTCCATCTGAGACACTTATCCGATACGGGTTGGAATACAAATTTGTAACATTATATCTCCTCGGAAAACTCAACTATGACGAAATGTTTGAGAAACTGAATGTCGCCATTCACCAATTTTCCAAACGACAGATGACCTGGTTCCGAAGAATGGAGCGCATGGGAATGGACATTCACTGGATAGATGTAGCCATGCCAGAGGACGATAAGATGGAGACAATTTATCAAATTATAGCATTAGCACGTTAAAGCATTTTTTTTATTTTTGCCGCTTCAAAAAAAATCAAGCACCAAGATGTAGTCTTATAACATTAATCCAGAAAGAAAGGAGGTTATTTTATGGTAGATACCATCGATTTCGGTACCTTTAAATGGCATCATATTACAAATCCGACTGTAGAAGATTTGGATTTTTTGAGGGATAACTTCCATTTCCACCCTTTGGATATTGACGACTGCTCCAGTTTTGTGCAACGTCCCAAAATAGATATTTACGATGACTATTTTTTCTTAGTCTTTCATTTTCCCATTTTAGACAAACGGACGCAACTCGTAAAAACCGAAGAGACAAAAATCTTTTGGGGACAGGATTACCTCATCACCGTCGGTAATTCACACTACGTGGTGCAAGACCTTTTCAACTACACAAAAATCAATCCCGAGCCCGAAGACGAAGACGACATCAGCGGCACCAGTGATGCCGTATTATACCACATTTTATATAGGATGATGAAGGAGACCTTCCTTTTAGTTGAAAGAATGGGCACCGAGATTGATTTCATCAACCGGGAACTTTTCAGCAGCAAATCGGAAAAAATCATCGAACAGATTTCCCGATTCCGCAAAAACATCATCCAATTGAACACCATGTTCAAGCCCCAACTTCGGCTTTTCAAGCTTTTTGAATCCGGCGATGTGAAAGGATTCGCAGATGATATGGAAGAATACTGGGGCAACATCCTCGACTTTTACCAGAAAATGTGGGATATGATTGACGACTATGGCGAATTGGTAGATGGTCTATCCAGCACGTTTGACTCTCTGCAGACCAACAAAACCAACGAAATCATGCGCATGCTCACCATCATCTCCACCATTGTACTTCCGCTAACATTTATCAGTGGACTATATGGCATGAATGTGGTGCTTCCTTTTGCAGAATCGCCTTACGCATTTTTAATCGTCATCGGCTTCTGCGCTATCATCCTGATTATCCTCGTGCTGTTTTTCATCAAAAAACACTGGCTATAAAACGCTACCACAGCACAAGTTTCATATTTTCAATTATGTATAAGACAACTTTAAACATCGTCGAGCTTGAAAAAGGCGACTTCCATACGCTTATCAAAGGTGCAATTGCGGGCCAAGCGATTCGCATTGTCTTGGACACTGGCGCATCGCACAGTTGTATGGATATGGCTTTTGCCAAAACCATTCTTCCCGAGCTTCAAACCGAGGAACATAATGGTGTGACAGCCGGCATTGGCGGTGATGATTTCGAAGTCCGCGTGGCCAACATCCCGGATTTTAAAATCGGGCGCTTCAAGCTAAATTCGTACAACAATATGGCCCTAATTGATTTTTCTTACATCAATCAGGCCTATTCACGCCTGCACAAAAAACCTATCCAGATGATTTTGGGCAATGATTTTTTAGTGGAACACAAAGCCATTGTTGACTATCAAGCTCGTTCTCTTTTTTTTGAAAAATAGATGGAAGAGATTGTCACCAAACATAAGATTTTAGGAATTGACCCGGGCACCAACGTTATGGGTTACGCCATTTTGAACACTAACCTCAACAAATCGGACGTCGAAGTTATCAGCGTCATTCAAATGAAGAAGTTGGAAGATCATTATGCCAAACTTAAATTCATATACGAAAAAGTAAATGCATTAGTAGAGCAATACCACCCCGACATATTGGCGATTGAAGCCCCGTTTTACGGAAAAAACGTGCAATCCATGTTGAAGTTGGGTCGTGCGCAGGGCATTGTAATTGCCACGTGTCTGCATGCCGGCATGGACGTTTTCGAATATGAACCTCGAAAAATCAAGCAGGCCATCACCGGGAACGGAAATGCAGCCAAAGAGCAAGTTGCCGCCATGTTGTGCCACATGTATCCCCTAAAGCAAGACATTGAATTTTTAGACGCAACCGATGCCTTAGCAGCCGCCGTCTGCCACCACCTTCAAGCCCGAGTGGTAATTGGAAACGGACAGAAATTCAACAATTGGAAATCCTTTATTGCCAACAATGAAAATCGAATTATCAAATAAGGATGCCTTTCTAAAAAACGTGTTGAAATACCTCGGCTATCCCACCGACATATTTCCCGATAACAACATTACGGAAAAGATATGGCAAGCGACTGATGAAGTTGAAAAGAATTCAACTTTTCAAAGCACCTACGCCCATTTTGATACTATATTGGACTTTTTGAAAGAAGAATCTGCCTATCGCGAATATCTATCCCATGCTACGGAATACTTGCTTTGCGCATACACATTGGGAGCACAGATAGACCGTAAAATCAAGCGACTTCAAATTACAGACATGACCTACTCTTTGGTTTTCGACGCCGTTGCATCCGCTTATTTGGAATGTTCGGCTGACGAGTTTGAGAAAGCGCTCCCTTACAACGAGTTAGGATTCCGATTTTGTCCTGGATACGGAGGCACATCCATTCATGACAACCAAAAGATTGCCTCACTTCTACACGCCGAGCGAATTGGCATTTCGTTTTTGGAATCCGGATTGATGGTTCCTTTAAAATCCATGATTGGAATCATACGTGTTGGCGGCACAGTCACAAAGACCTGTCGGAATTGCGTAGTTGCATCAGATTGTCCTTTCCGTGCAAAAGGGACATTCTGTTATGCCCGTTAATCTTCTATCTGTCTATTTTGCACATATCCGCGCCATTTGTCTATCACTGCTTGGAAATCCGCAGGTAGTTCCGATTCGAATTTAACGAATTGTCCTGTTGACGGGTGCGCGAAACCAATGGATTTCGCATGTAGTGCCTGACGCGGCATCAGCGCAAAACAATTTCGAATAAACTGTTGATACTTGGTGAAGGTAGTTCCCTTCAAAATTCGGTTGCCACCATACGATTCATCATTAAACAGCGGGTGTCCGATAGACTGCATGTGCACGCGAATCTGATGGGTGCGTCCGGTTTCCAATTGACATTCCACCAATGTTACATAGCCAAAACGCTCAATAACCCTCCAATGAGTCACTGCGTGCTTGCCCTGCTCACTGCCTTCCGGGAAAACCGTCATAATCATACGGTCTTTGGGGTGGCGTCCGACATTTCCAACTATCGTGCCTTCATCTTCAGTGAAATCGCCCCACACCAATGCCCAATACTTACGTTCCAAATCATGATCGAAAAAAACCTTGGCCAAACGCATCTGGGCCAGTTCGTTTTTTGTAACGACAATCAAGCCAGACGTGTTTTTATCAATTCGATGTACCAACAACGGCTTCATCGGTGAGCCATCGGGTAATTTTTCATCTTTGAGATAATAGTATAAAGCATTCACCATCGTACCTGTAAAGTTGCCGAAAGCGGGATGCACGACCATTCCCGGTTCCTTATTGATAATCATCAAATCGTCATCCTCATAATCAATCTGAAGCGGGATATTTTCCGGCAGGATTTCCGTATCGCGCGGAGGATTTGGCATCAGGACGGTTATGACATCATTAGGGTGCACTTTATAATTTTGCTTTTCCGGCTTTCCATTCACCAACACGCATCCGGCTTTTGCTGCCTGCTGAACCTTACTGCGCGAAGTGTGCCGTATCAGATTGAACAAATATTTGTCTATTCGCAGCAACTCCGTTCCCGGATCCACCACGAATCTGAAATGTTCATATAATTCATTATTATCCTGTTGGGTATTTTCTTCGATTGGATTTAATGCGTCTAACTCTTCCATTTTGATAAACATAATTGTGGAGGCACGAAAAATCGCGTCTCCACAAAAAAACAAATACTAACAATTTTATCTATTGCACGCTTTGCATACAAGTGCTTTCACTTCCTCGTTTTCCAGAACGGAATACGGGAGTTTGTCAAACAAGCCACACAAGCGGGCAGGATTTTTTTCAACAGCTAACTTAACGGCCTTCGTGAAAAGTGAACTCAGATAGGTTTGCTCGCGATGAGCCGCGATGGAAATATAGGAGAAAATAAAATCTTCAGAAATAGAAGCATCATCTAAAAATGGATCCATTAAAGATAACGCATACGAGTAATCATATTGTTTCACAAAATAGGAAGCTAATTTATAGGCGTTCTGCCAACTATCCATTTTAGGGTTTCTGATTTCCTTGATTTTAGCGTACGTTGCGGTCAACAAAGCAGCCGTTTCCATTGTCGGAGTCACCGTATCCAAATATTTGACAATCTTCAGCTGATATTCCATATTGAGCGCATTGACTCTGTCTTTCGGAATACCGGGGACAGCATATAGTTTGTCAATATTGGCTTGCGTTTTAGCGACATCGGCCACCGATTTGATATTTCCTTGGAACACTTCGCTCACCGTGGTGTTGAAAGTCAAAGGGACATTGGCCGTATTCAGATTGAAGACACTTGACATTTCCTTAGCCGTCGTTTCATCCAATTTTGAAGCCAAATAATATTCCATATACAGTTTATTATTTAAAAAGGCCTGATTGGCTTGCGTTTTGGCAATTTTCATATTCTTCAAGGGAGCAGCCGTATATTGTCCTTTTTCAACTTGGTCTATCATATAGTTTTCGATTGACATAGCCAATGAGCGATTTTTGTTAGACAATGCCTGATTGAATTTCCAAACGACGAAATTTTCCTCTTGTGCTTTGTTGTCCATCAAATAAGTGACATGATATTTTACTTCATAGTAACGACAAGGTTGAAGGTATCCGCTGTCAATGGTTTTCACTGCCCAGGTGTCAGATTTCAACTGTTTGGCACATTCATCCAAAGTCAGAAATCCCAAATCATAATATTCGGAAGTACTGGTAGAAATAGCTTTTTTGAACCACTCCCAGCAGAAATCATACGTACTAATCACTTTGATACCAGGATTCTTAGCAACGACATCTTTCTTGAAAAAGTCCAAACGCTTTTGTTGGATTTTCTGGTAATTGGCATCTTTATAATAGTTTGGAGAATTGTGGACGATGATTTCAATACTGTCCAATTTATATTCCGGAACTGAAACCGTCTGAAATGCCGAATCATACGCAGCAGTGGTATAATCCGTTTTTTTCAATTCGTATGGAAATGTCACGCTGAAATTTCCGGTTTCAGGAGAAGCGACCCATTCGCCTTTGGCCTTGATACTGGTTTGGTCTTTAACAAAGTTTATTTTTTCATCATAAGCGGCATTTTTCGTTTCAATAGATTTCGGCATAATGGTACGACAAATACGGTTTCCTTCTTTCAGCACTAAAATGTGGATATCGTAATCATCCCTACTGTCTATTTCAGTTGGCAGTTCCCCAATTTTGGCAATCAATTTCCCAGATTTAAGGTTGGCATTCTCATTCAGTTCCATCATTTTTTCAAATGTAATGGCTTTGGTAACATAACCTCTATGATACAAGTCGTAATCAACCATAGGGTTCTCGCAATCGAATAGATCATGTTTTACGAAATCGATGGCAATAGCATCACCCTCTTTGCCGATCATTTTCTTTAGCAATTTATAATCATCGCAAGTCATGTAAATTTCGCCATTTTTATTCACATTAACGTAATCGGAGAGTGCTTCCAAAGAAGTTTCAGCGGCACATTTTTTACAGATTTTATCATCATACCCCTTAAAACCGGCCTGTCCTTTCGTATAAGGGACCTCTTTAACATTGTATCCGGGTTTATAGTTATTGAACGTACGGTCATTGCCTAAAACGATGGAGGAATACATACTTTTCATCAATTTATCGGTATTGAAGGCGATACCGACGTATGTATATTGCTTATCCAGCAAGATATCGGCCGTTTTCACATTTTTCAAAATAGACTGGATAGTTGCGAGACAGACATCGTAATAGGAGTATTCCGCTTCACCGAGGTAAGCCTTCACTTTAGCAATGAGTTCATCTCCATTGCCAGCCAGCCCGTATTTCCGAAGTCTGTAATAAACCGTATGATACGGAGCAACGTTATCGAATGTCTTTTCATCTTTTTCCGCCTGGTAATCCGCTTGAAATTGCGCCGTTGAATCCATTCTAACATCGGATTTCAGAGGTTGCAGAAAACGATATTGCTGCCGTGCCATGTTAATCATATCCGTCATACAATTATAAAGAACTTTAGAATCGTATGTATTCGGCGCAAAATTCTTAGTGTATTTGGCGTTTTCTTTCAAGGAAGATGGATTAAATCCAAGATAGGGATTTTCGGTTTGAGCAAAAGCCAAGCTACTAATGCTCAACAATATAGCCGTAACAAAAAAAGGTATAAATTTATTCATAGGTAAAAATTTAAATTCTGTGAAAAAGGGATAGCAATAATAGAAAAAAATCTGTTTACTCCAAACAAGTCAGCCACGATATTTTTAATGTTCATAATTTTTTGTAACATGGGAGAAGAACATATTAAAAAAAGTGTACTTTTGCAGCCCTTAAAAAAGTAGAAAAATTAAACATATAAAAAGATGAAAAGAACATACCAACCGTCAAACGAAAGACGCAGAAACAAACACGGTTTCAGAGAGAGAATGTCCACCGCTAATGGCCGTCGCGTATTAGCTGCTCGTAGAGCAAAAGGAAGAAAAAAATTAACCGTTTCCGATGAAAGTCTGGGCAGAAAATAATCTCTGTTCATTGCGTTTTTGAATTACAAAAAGAAGGCGGATGTCTTCTTTTTTTTGTATTTTCGCCCCGCATTTTGAATTATTTTCTATCACGAGCACCAAATACAAATGAGAAAATCAACATACACCGTCCTGTTATTATTTCTTTCCGCAATAGCATTTGCGCAAAACCCTGGCATATCAGTTGACGGTATTGTGGCTGTCGTGGGCAAGGAAATCATCATGCAGTCGGATTTGGAGAAACATTATTTGGACTACACCGCCCAATTCAAAACAGTTGAAGACCCCATCGAGACCAAGTGCTATATTTTGGAGACACTGATGTTCAACAAGCTCATGGTCAATCAAGCTGAATTGGACAGCATCGAGGTTTCAGACGAGGAGGTAGATTACCGCATCAATTCCAGAATCTCCTATTTTTTACAATCCGTTGGAGGGAATGAAAAATACATTGAGGAATATTTCCACAAATCCATGTCTGAAATCAAAAAGGACATGCGGGAAATGATGTATGAGCAGGCGCTTATTGAACAAATCCAAGCCAAAATCACAGGAAATATCACGATCACACCATCTGAAGTAAAGCAATTTGCCACCCGCCTTACTGCGGACAGCATGCCGATAGTACCAACCGCGTACCAATTTGGCGAAGTTGTGAAAATCCCCCCTGTCAGTGAAGAAGAAATCAATTCTGTAAAAGCCCGTTTGAACGAATATCGGGAGCGTGTCCTTCGGGGTGAGAAGTTCTCCATGTTAGCTCGTCTTTACTCCGACGACCCGGGCAGTGCCTCCAAAGGAGGTGATCTCGGTTTTGTGGAACGCGGTACCCTTTACCCGGAATTTGAAGCCACCGCCTTTAACTTGAAATCCGGTGAGATTTCCCAAGTGATTAAGACGCAAGCGGGGTACCATATCATCCAAATGATTGAGCGTCGCGGCGAGTCCATTCACGTGGCGCACATCCTCATACAACCTAAGCCGTCCACCGAAGAACAGGTTAAAGCCATCACCTATTTGGACAGCGTGCGGGCTATCATCATTAATGAGAAACTCGGCATAGAAGAAGCCGCCAAGCGTTTTTCCGAAGGGCCCACCAAAGCTAATGGCGGATTGGTCGTTAACCCCTACACCAGTTCCACGAACTTTGACAGACAGACGTTAGACGATGCCACATTTACCACTTTGAACAAACTTATCCCAGGAGAATTTTCAGAATGTGTGCCTTTTGTCAATGACGACGGCGTCATGGCTTATCGTTTGATTTATTTGAAAGAAAAGATTGCCGAACACCGTGCCAACATCGTGGAAGATTATGACATGATTAAAAATGCGGCATTAGAAGAAAAGAAATACGATGCTATGCAGAAATGGGTGGTGGACAAAGTAAAAGTGACTAGTATCAAATTAAACGAACAATATAGAGAATGTGAATTTGTCTCCAAATGGCAAATTCCCTAAACCAACTATTATGGATTTAAATACAAAAAACGACGTTGAAGCTATTGAGGCCTTTGTTGACAAATACAAAGAGCTACGACAAGAAATCGCGAAAGTCATTGTTGGACAAGACGAAGTAGTTAAAAACATATTAATGGCTATGTTTAGCCGTAGTCATGCCTTATTGATTGGCGTCCCCGGATTGGCTAAGACGTTGATGATTACGACCATAGCCAAAGCAGTTGACATGAGTTACAACCGTATCCAATTCACCCCTGACTTGATGCCTTCCGACATCATGGGTGCTGAGATTTTGGATGACAGCCGTAACTTCAAATTTGTGAAGGGACCTATCTTTGCCAACATCGTCTTAGCAGATGAAATCAACCGTACGCCGCCTAAGACTCAATCCGCCTTGTTGGAGGCCATGCAGGAGCGTTCTGTCAGTATGAATGGAACCACCTATCCCCTACCCAACCCTTTCTTTGTTTTGGCTACCCAAAACCCGATTGAGCAAGAAGGTACGTATCCGCTTCCCGAAGCTCAACAAGACCGTTTCATGTTCAATATTCTGTTGGATTACCCATCCAAAGAAGAGGAAATTCAGATTGTGAAAAGCACCATCAATGGCGACATGCAGGAGCCCAAGCGGGTATTGTCTGTAGATGACATCGTATTTTATCAGAAATTGCTTCAAAAGATTCCAGTACCTGAGAACGTCTATCGTTATGCCGTCAATTTGGCCACATTGACTCGCCCGGGAACAGCAAGCGGCCATCAATGGGCACATGATTACTTATCATGGGGTGCAGGTCCTCGTGCTTCTCAATTCCTCATCATCGGCGCAAGAACGCACGCCGTGCTAAACGGAAAATACTCTCCCGACATTGAAGATGTCAAGGCCGTTGCATACAACATTCTTCGTCACAGAATTATCAAAAACTACAAAGCCGAAGCGGAGGGCATTACTATTGAGCAGATTATTGACAAGCTGCTTGCAGCTGCCGAATAAGTTACAACGGAGCCAAACGGCTCCGTTTTTTTCTATTCAACCCATACTTCATACAATATTTATATCATTCTCTCGTTTGTAGCATTTTGATTTTTGGACCTTGATTTAATATGATGAAAAACAATCTCCACAAGCCACGATGGAAATGGCTGCTCTTTCTAACCGCCACCATCGTCTTTTTCTTTATCATATATCACACCAATAAGCTCATCAACAATATTGCGCAAGAAGAACGCAAGCGCGTAAAGATATGGGCCAGTGCTATTTCCTATAAAGCGCAATTTGTCAACGAAACGGAACGATTTTTCAACTCCATCAAATTGGAAGAAGGCAACCATGCCAAGATTCTTGCCATGGCCGTCAAGAAGGTGACAGAAGCATCTTTTGACGAAGATATCACCTTTTACTCCGACATCATCTCCCTAAACACCACAGTTCCCCTCATTATCGCCAATCCACACGGAGACATTGATGCCGCCATCAACATCCCCGACAGCGTATCCAAATTTAAGAACGTCCGTGAACTTGGATCCTTAATGGATAATTTTGACAGTATTCGGCTGGCGTATTATGGGAAAGAGTATGTCACAGCATATTATCAGGAATCTCCGGAATACATAGATTTACATGTAGTTATTGACAATCTCGTTCAGTGATTTTTCCAAGAAACCGTCATCAACTCGGCCTCCGTACCCGTTATCATTACCGATAGCACCAAACACAATGTGCTCAATGCCGGGAAAATAGATTCTGCCACACTAAACGATCCGAAATTATTGGGATTACAGCTGGAAAAGATGAAGAGTGAGAATCCGCCTATAGAACTCAACCTGCTTGATGTGGGCAAATGCTACGTTTTTTATGAAGAATCTTCCGTTTTGAAAAGATTGAGGATTTTCCCATTTATCCAATTCGGATTCATTATTTTATTTGTTTTAGTAGCGTATTTGCTTTTCAGTATTACCAGGAAAGCTGAACAGAACCGCGTTTGGGTGGGTATGAGCAAGGAAACAGCCCATCAGTTGGGAACTCCTATTTCATCTCTGATGGCATGGACAGAGCTACTAAAAGAAATGCCTGTTGACCAATCTATT
>JAZUEE010000071.1:0-6980 GCA_045639985.1 Bacteroidales bacterium | reverse complement strand
GATGCCTTTTTTTACAACAGGTGCTGCTGCCAAGGTGGAACCGCAAACCAACACTAAAGCCATTTGCATAGAGAATGCTAACAGTCCCCAAATACCATTTCCCCAATGTTCAACGACCTCAATGGGCGTTTGGCGGCATATAGGCATTGCCAATAATGCGGCAATGAAGGTTAGGATAATGGCGAATATGAACGGTTCGGGCAGATAACGTTGTACAAGTTTTACACAGCCTTTGATGATTTTCTGGAACATGATCTTTAAAACAATTCTTGCAGGTTATCAAGTATAATGTTTATACGATCGTCAAATGCTTCTCTTGTAGCATAGCCCACATGAGGAACCAATACGCAGTTCGGGGCATCAAATAGAGGGTGATTCGTGTCTAAAGGCGGTTCTTTCTCATAAACGTCAAAACCGGCACCAGCCAATTTCCCGGATTTCAGTAAATCAGCTACTGCATCAATGTCAACGACATTTCCACGGGCGGTATTGATGATAACGGCGGTAGGCTTGCACATCTCTAACAACTCGCGACTGATGAGGTGGTGTGTCTCAGCAGTGAGCGGAACATGCAGTGAAATGATGTCACAGGTGCGCATCATCTCTTCTAAAGTGGCGTAAGCAATATTATGTGCGGTGATTTCAGATTTCTGGGTACGGCTCCAAGCCACGACTTCGCAACCGAAACACTGCAGCAAAAGTGCCGTTCTTATACCGATAGCACCGGTGCCAACTATACCCACGCGCTTGCCGCGCAATTCCTTGCCGAGAAAGTTGTTGCGTGTGCCGCCTTGACGAATGTCGGCATTCAAAGCGGTGATGTGGCGATAAACGTCAATCATTAAACCTATGGACAATTCGGCAACGCCTTCGGTAGCATAGCCAGATGCATTCTTGACTTTAATGCCATGGGCTTGGCAGTATGATAGATCTATATGGTCAAGCCCTGTGAAAGCCACGTCTAACAGCTTCAAATTCGGACATTGGGAAAGTATGTCCGCTCCGATTTTGATGTTGGATACGATGACGACTTCTGCATCCCGCATGCGTTCAATCAGGGTGGGAGCATCTTCTTTACGGTCACGGTAGCAGATGAACTCGTGATTGTATTGCGCAAGTTCTTGCGCGATTTCTTGTGCGCGTTGCTCACTGATGCCAATAGGTTCTACTGAAACAATTTTCATATTCGTTGGAGTTGTTTATTTGTTGCGTTTGTTACTTAAGACAGGAATACATTCCACTTGCAAGGCCTGTCCGTTTGGGCTCTGGTCGTAAAGTATGGCTACGACGGAACAATTGGCCGGTACCCAATCATGTTTGGTAAAGTCAATCGTATAAGCGTATATATAGGCGGAATCTTTTTCTACTTTCCCGTCAGGGGTGAGGTATTCGCCGAAAGTACCATTTAAATTAGCTCTTAGTACGTGATTGTGAACGTAGTTCGTGTCTGTTGACAAATCGCCTAACATTTGTGGCTTGATGATACCGTCTTCAATTAATAGAAGAGATAGTTTTACCGGTGCATCGTAGTTCTCCAACATGGTGACTTTGACGTTGACTTTGAGACTGTTTTGAGATGGCGTGTTGAATTGGTTAATCATTTGGATAGCAGCATACGATTTGCTGCGATCTACAGCTTGAATTTTGCTTTGCCATTCGGAAATGCCCCAGCCGCCAGCATAAGGTTGGCGATTGATAATGGCAGCGGGAATGCCGCTGATGCCAAAGTAATCCGCTATATCCATGCCTTCTTCGGTGCGGAAATTGTATTTCCAAATGGAATTGGCATTGGATGACGGTTTGGCCAAGGAAGTGGCATGAATGCCGACCATGACCAGCGTGTCTTTGAAAATATTGTGCAATTCAGCTAACTTCTCATGTCCTCCTGGACAGTTTGTACATTTGTGTCCAGTAAATTCTTCAATAAGGACTTTCCGGTAAACAGTGGATTTGTCTAATTCGGGAAATACCACAGTGACATCTTCATGATGAGGTATATCAATATAGGGACCTTCTATTTTGTCGCAACCTGCAAAAAACAATGCGGCTAAAATTAAAATAAAAGAAATCTTTTTCATTTTGATTGATTATTTAGGTGATTAAATCCTGTTAAAAAGATGTTGTGATGGACAAACCAACGCCGTAGGAAGCGGGTACGGAACGGCAGACACCGCCAATACAGAGAATGCCTTCTTGGGTCTTTCCGAAGTTAAGGGCAATACGTGTGGTGTTCCATACAAAGGCACCGGCAATGTTGAAATAATGGAGACGCATGATAGGATCTGCGTTGCCGTAATTCCATTGGTCACCAACGGAAATAAACCATTTCGGACTGATGGAATATTCAAGCATTCCGTATAGCCAGCTGCCTTTGTCATCCTTTGTGTAGAGATGTTGTGCTTCCAAACGCAAAGCATGCTTGGTCGTGATTTTGTATTGAAGGTCGGCAGCCACTAAATGTCCGCGCATCATACCTTCATGACCTTGTAATTTTTCAATGTTATAGGTGATGAAGTTGTAGGCCATAATAAGTTTCCACTGCTTGGTGAAACGATGACTGATTTCCAAACCGATATCTTGATAGAGCAAGTCAGGACCGAATTTGAAGAAGGAAGAAGTATAACCATCCGTTCCCGTCATTGTTCCATTCGCAACGGCCTCAGCAACGGCTTGCTGGTCGGTGTTGTGGAAACGAGAGAAATTGAAGGTCAAGTCTGTTCCATATTTGCCACCTAAAGCAGTTTTTTTCGGGATTTGGTAGTTTACCTGCAGTTGAGCACCGATTTGGCTATTCGGTTGGGACGCAAAACTATAGTTGCCAATCAACTGGTAGGAGTATTGGCGGTTGATCGCCGGTATGTTGTTGATGTATAAAAGGGAATTTGTTTTTTGCATGCGCTGGGACCTAAAGTCCATATTGTCGGCACGGATGAAGGAGGCCGCAATGCCGAATCCTTTCATGGAGTAGGTTGCGGAAAGGAAGAGGGCGTCTCCCTTTTTGTAAATGAATCCATTGGTGACATTGGGATCGTTCATCTTTTGAGCATATTCCCCATCAAAGCGGAATCCTTTATATCCAAAGCTGGCACGTACAGCCCAAATGGGCACATTCTGTGGAATTTTGTCAACCGGGATTCGGGCATCTATGGAAGATGATGTGGAATCCGTGATGGTGAAATTGATATTGTCGGTAGCTTTTTCATATTTGCTGACGAAGGATGCGCCGATGTTGGTCATAAATCCTTTTTCCTGCATTTGGGGAATGATTTCTCCCAAGGATACTTCTCCGTCAATACCGCGAACAAAATCATTTCTTCCAATATAACTGTCAAAGTTCATTCGTTCAATACCCCAAACACCTTTGATGCAGATACCTTTGTAAGGCGTGACTTTCACGCGGGCACCGAGAAGACTGTTGTCAATGCCCAACTGACGGTCTTCATAGGCGCGGAGGGCAAGACCATTACCGAATTGCTCGTAATAGTTACCTGCTGTAACTTGGATGAAGTCGTTCTTGTAATCTGCGAAAAAATATTTGACGCCTTGGCCTTTGTAATTTATTTTTTCAAAGTCCAATAAGGGAAATTGATAGTATTCGTAACGGACACCAGCTGAAAATCCGCCATTGGAATAGAGCAAATTGATGAAGGCGTTAGCTCTGACTTTAGAGTCAACTTTTTCGGCTCCAATTAAAGAATCCGGAATATAGTACATTCCGTTGAAACCGAAATCGCCGCTGATACGGCTATTGCCAATTTGATGTTGTGCCGTAATTCTTCCAATGGCTAACATCAAAAGTACAACTGTGAGAAATCGTAAAATTTTTGTCATATTGTAGTTGTTTGGTTTACCATAACAATGAAACGGTATGCCGAAATTTCAACATACCGTTTCATTCATAATTTAATTATTCTTCTGAAGCTAATTTTTTGATGATTTCGTAAACTTCATGTTCGCTGCCGGGAGCGTAGGAAGTGTGCTGCCATACGATTTCACCTTTTCCGTTCAAAATGCACATATATGGTACATCGTTCACGTTCATGGCACGTTTGAAATCGGAGTTTACATCTAAAAGAACGGTGTAGTCCCAACCTTTACCATTAACAAAAGGTGCTACACGGGCGGATGTCTTGGCATCATCAACAGCTACTGCGTATAGTTTTACGCCTGTTTCGTCAACCCAATCTTCGTATTCATCAGAAATGGCTAATAACTCTGCAATACAAGGTTTGCACCAAGTTGCCCACAAACTTACAATGATGGGCTTGCCGTCGTTTTGGATGTCTTTTGTGTTGAAAACTTTGCCATCAACGGTTTGGATGTCAATAGCAGGAAGCTTTGCCAAATGTTTGTCTGCCCCTTGGTCTTCTTGTGCGCTGATTGTTAAACATGCGATGAGCGCGATTGCTAAGAAAAATGTTTTTTTCATATTGTGAAGTTTTTATTGTTTGTTTCTAACGAAAGGATTGTCTTCATGTTTCTCCTCTTTGTAATACCGGGATTGGAGATAGTCTGATAACCCGTTTTCAGGCGCTGGAGCGTATCTTGTCACTACTTGGCCTTGATTGTTGATAATCATATAGTCCGGTAATGTCTCAATTCCGTTCTGTATGAGCCAGTCATAATTGTTGTTGAAGTAGAGAATGGACCAGTCAAATAGCTCGCCGTAGGTCTTGCAGAATTGATCATATTGTTTTTTATCTGGGTCAACATTTATACTGATAAATTGAATATCAGAACCATATTTTTGATGGAATTCCTTTATGAGCATCATTTCTCGAATGCAGTCGGAACAATCGCTTTGGAAAAGCTGGATATAGATGTTGTTGTTATCAAAATGTTTAATGTCCTCTTTATTTCCTTTGGCATTTTTGAATACCAGAGAGTGCTCCGTGTCTTTGTTGGGAGAAAGCTTCTGTAAAGCATTGGCAATAATGGGGATATGCTCTTGGAAATGGGATGATGCGTGGATGTATTCTAAAAGTTTGAGTATGTTTCCACGATCAAATTCCTCGTTGTTGTACAATTCAATGAGATTAAGTATGATGACCAATTCACGGATGCGTTCGTTGACAAGTTGTGGGTCACGTCCTGTTTCATTGAAAAGAGTGAGGTAATCCGGATTTTCATTAATAGTTTCAGACAACAGCTTCTTGGATATGTATCTGGAACCATAAAGGTATCCGCTGAAATTCTCTATAAAAAGAGACATGTAGGCGGGATTGTTATACAAGACGTAATCGTTGTCAAAATATTTTTGATATAGCCGAAGATTATCTTTGGAAAAGCAGAGTTTGTCAAGATAACCGCAAGTGTAAAAAGTGTACGATTGGTAGAAATTCAGAGGATTGTATTGGATGTCAAAATGTTGATTTAGCAGAGAGGTTAGGGTGTCGTATGCCGTTATGTCGTGGTCGTAGGTGATTCGAAATCCAAAGTAATCCATTGCTCGGCTGAAGTAGTTGCTGAAACGGTTGATTTTGTAGTTGAGGTCGTTGGTGTCTGTTTTTGAGGATGTGATTTCTAAATATCCTCCGTATTTTTCAGGATTGATGAGTTGAAAAAGTAGGGAATCGGTGGTGATTTGGAAATTATATTGTTGGTTCGGTACAATGAAAAATTCGGCACGGGAGGTGCGGATGGCAAGTTGTACGAGCAATATCTGGTTAGTAGGGTAGGAGAGAACGAATTTGCCCTGCTTGTCGATTTTGTCCGTTGCCACAACTTTGGGAATGTTGTTGATGAGGTCGTCGAAAACTAACAATCGGATTTCTTCGTTTTTGGCAAACGGTGCCGTTCCCGTTATGGTCACAGGTTGCTGCGCTCTTGTGGCAAGGGCAACGCAAGTTATAAGAAACATCAGCATATATGTGGCGGCGCGGGACATCGTTATTTGTACTCTGGAAGTGGATAGGAGATAAAAGGTTTGTAATCGGCCCCTAAAGACCAAAGTTCGCGTACTAATGAGGAGGATACGGCAGCCCATTGGGGCGATGCCGGTATGAATAGGGTCTCTATTGTGGAGTCCAACATCCGATTGGCCAAACGCATCTCCTCTTCTATAGCGTAGTCGGAAGCGTTTCGAATGCCTCGAATGAGGTGTCTCGCCTGATATTGTTTACATAATTCGATCGTGAGCCCTTGGTAGGCGGTGACTTCGATTTTGGGCTCAAATTCATAAAGCTGCTTAATCCAAGCTGTCCGTTGCTCCACTGTGAAGGCATCTTTCTTGGTATAATTGTGCCCGACTGCAATAACGATACGGTCAAAAAGAGGTAGCGCTTTGGCTACAATATCCTCATGCCCTTTTGTAAAGGGACAAAAAGAACCCGCAAAAACAGCAATGTTAGTCATGGCCTTAATCTCTAAGAATAGTGAAATTATAGTCGTCTAAAAATTTTATGAGTCGGGACGGATTGAAATCCACGGAGTTGTCATATTGTTGGGGCACTACGTGATCCATTTTGGAAATAATGTCTTGAGAGATTTCGGAGAATAGGTGCGGTGTGGGCTGCCCGGCAATGTTGGCAGAGGTCGAAACAAGGGGCTTCCCCATTGCGCGAATGAGTTTGCGGCAGAAGTCGTGTTGGACAATGCGGATGGCGATAGTTCCATCACTGTGGACAATTTTCTCAGGAAGATTTCGAGCAGAGGGGTAGATAAAGGTGGTCGGTCGGGTGACGTGGTGGAGCAGGTCCCACGCTATTAAAGGGATTTTTTCAACATACATGGGAAGCCGTTCTGCAGAATCCAATAGGATAATCATGCTCTTTTTTTCGTTACGCTGCTTAATACGGTAGATGTTCATCAAGGCCTCTTCGTTCGTGGCATCACAGCCGATTCCCCATACGGTATCGGTCGGATAAAGTAATACTTTCCCCGCACGAAGTATTTCGACACATTTTTCTATTTCCTGTTCCATCATGTTGTTATTGAAAAAGGCGGCAAATATAGAAAATTTGTTGCAAGTTCTTTCTTCT
>JAZUEE010000070.1:0-6191 GCA_045639985.1 Bacteroidales bacterium | reverse complement strand
GTGACGGATGGCAAGAGCCGTGTCAATTAATGCGTCGTGCAAAGCAGCACTGTCGGTGGTGATGCGCTGTGCCAATGTTGCGCTGTCTTGGTGCATCTTGGTTGTCAGCGTTACACTGTCGTCGTGGATCTTTATGGCGTTTTTATTTATGCTGTCACGCATATTCTTAATAGCGTCACAAGCCTGGATCTTCGTGCAGAGGTCGTTGTTGGAGACGAAGTTGTGTTCTACGGAGTCTGCCAACGCGGTGATGTCGCCGCCGGCTATGTTGATCAGGCCGCGCAATACGCTGGCCGTATCTGCCAAGTGGTCGGTAAGTGTGTCAAGACCGGCCTGCAGTGTGCTGTCGGACAAGTGCATGTCATTGCGGATGGCGAGAGCCGTGTCCTTCAATGCGTTGTGCAAAGCACTGCTGTCTCTGGTAATGCGGGTATTTGTAGCGTCAATCTTCGATTGTAGAGTTTGATCAGCGTTATAGCGGTCAGTCGCTTCAGCAGCCAACGCTGTGCGAATGTTGCTGGCAGTACTGTCGATGTGGTCGTGCAGGAACGTGCTGTCCCTGGCGATGCGGTTTGCCAAAATTCCGCTGTCGGCAACGAGGCGTTGGACGAGGTCATTATTCAATCCGCTGATTTCATTGCGGATATTGATGGCCGTTGTGTCGATGTGGTGGTGCAGGAACGCGCTGTCGTCGGTCAGGCGGATGGAATCCAATCGGATGCGTTCGGACAATGCGTTGTCGCGAAGTAGGGATTGGGAAGCCGTCGTGTCGATGTTGTGCTGAAGCGCATTGTTTACAGCGTGTATCGTGTCAAAAAGATTGCTGTTCAGGCTGTCAACCCTAAGGGCCAAAGCGCCCACATCGCCACTGGTTGTATGGATGAGGCTGCGGAGTACGTCAGCGGTATCGCTAACCAACGTTTTCGTTTCAATTTTGGTGTAGTAGTAGCCCAACGTGTCATCAATATGGTTGTTGATGTCCGTTTTCAATGTTGTGATGGTAACGCTGCTTGGGTTCACCTCACACGCATACAGTGCATACGGGACGGCAATCATATCCACCGTCGAGGAGACCGTGGCTTCACCGGGCACCGTGACCTCGGTTTTCATCTTGGCATTCGGCCAGTCCACGGCATCCATGGAACCTGTGACATAGGTACCCCCTTTACCAATCAAAAAGGAGACGAGACCGTTTTGATTCGAACTAACGAAATGTGTTTCCGTATAAATCGGATCTTCTTCTTCCAAGATTGTGATTTTAATCTCAATGCTATCCGTATTGGTCACCAACTGATTGGCGTGATTACGAATAACGGCTTGGTAACTTAATCGCTGAGGGCACCCTCCTTGGGCCCATACAGTAACAGCGAATAACAAAAATGCAAGTAATGTAAATAATTTTTTCATGTATATAGTTTTTTTTTCTTTTACAACTAAGTATATATATTACATATTTATAAATTACCTTCTTGAGTTTTCACACAACGTACGGAAAATCCATACGATTTGGTTTTGGTATCCATCAGAAGTTCTTCGCAGCCGAGTGATATCACGCAATTTCGTGCGACGGTTGAGCCAACACTTTCACTGGTCCAATAGCGGGTTTCACCTAATATATTTTCAAATCGGCCCGTATTGGGATTGTAAATACCGGCAGGATAAGCCGTATATCCTACCGTATTGGTACCGGGGATAAGCCACAAATTTTCGCTTTTAAGGGCAGTGGTTCCGAGATCGGCTAAAGAGAGCATATTGATTTCCGTTGGTATATGCCAACCTTCTGGGCAGACACCCTGAACCATTCCGTAACCATCCGTGATAGGAGACGCGCTGCTTCCTTCAGGAAGTCCGACTGCCGCATACCAAGAGTACAGTCGGCCGTATTGCTGTAAGTTTTCTGCCACGTTAGGATATTCGGGAGAATGGTAGATCATATTGTACACGGTGTCATAACCGGGGAAAGAATAATGTTCAGCCTGTAGATTCTGTTTTGTCCAACAGTAAGGTCCGACGAAAACTGACGTATAAATATTTCCATCATAGTCGCGTATTGTATCACCGCAAGTAAGCACAAAATAATGCACCAAGCTATCACAATCGTGGATAGTGTTCAAGAATCTATCGTTGTCACCTTCATGAAAATCATCCATAGCGCTCAGGTCGAGGCGCAAGGTATCATAAACTTCATATATAGGCCACACATCGAGCACCATAGCCGTGACGCTGTCGTAGTTGAATTGGCTCACCCAGCTATAGTGTCTGGAGTCATAATCCGTGGAATCATAATGTCCGGCCGGGAGGATGTGTAATTCTTCACCATTGAAAGTGATGGTGCCGTCGTAGCCTTTGAAGAAGTCGTATTTCTCCAACAAGGTATCGGGACTGACGACCCCTGCGTTTTGGCAACCATCGAGGGTTATGGTATCATACATGATTTGGGCCTGGCAGACGCCTTCAGCGACTTCGAGGCCGGACGAGCCGGTCGTTTGTTGGAAGAAGGTCTGTCCGACCACAAAGGAGACATTTTCGGCTTTCCCGCTTGCCGTGGAGAAGGCACGCACCCCGTTTGCGGTTTGGGCTTGCGCATAAGGCAACGCGAGCATTAATGTTAGAATTAAAAACAGTAAATGTTTCTGCATTTGTTTCTCCATTCTTGAATAATTTTTATTAACCTGCGGATGCTTTTTTCAAAGATTTGATCGGAAATAAATTCCAAATTGGAAGAAAACGCAAAAATTTGTCTTTTCCTTTGTTAGACAGAACAAAATTTTGTGACACTTCCGTATCTCAAAGAAAAGCAAAAACGCTTTTAAATCAACAATTTAATATTGTTACTAACAAAAACGACATATTAAATCGCCCTTGTTAATAACGACCCGCGAAGATATACTTTTCTTCCGATATATTCTTTCAAATTGAAAAATAATTATGAACAAAACCGTCAACAACACCCTATAAATCAGCAATTAACAAATATTAAGATTTTTTAGATTGTGATTGTCAAGCAATTAGAGCAGGGACATCCTTGCAAAAAAAATCACTTCTGTGGATTTTTTTTTGCAAGGGGCTAAAAGTAATGATGAAACGCCTGTGGCGCTGAATAATTTGTTATTTTTGCCGCATCACCTGAAAAAGATGTTTTAGGTGAACAAAAATTCTCTATGAATAAATATCTTACATTATCATTATGGATATTATCCATGTGTGCTTTCTGCGTCACAGTTACAGCGCAATGCATTGATTTCACAAACCTTGAAGGTCCTTCCGTGACATGTCAGTACGGTTCTTTTGAAAATCCATTTGCAACAACCGGCATTATGGAGGGGCGCCATTCCATCATCACAGAGCAGGGCACCGACCCTCGTACAAACAATCAGCTGTCATTTCTGCCTCCTGAAGAGAATAAGGTTGTCAAACTCGGGAACGAAGAGGTTGGTTCCGAGGCCGAATCTATCACCTACACGTTCCGTGTGGACCCAGACCAAGCCATATTATCCTTGAAATTCGCCGTTGTTTTCCAAGACCCCAACCATCCGGCTATCGCGCAACCCCGTTTCGTAGTGCGTGTTTTGAATGAGACGGGAGAGCTCGCGGATCCATGCGCCGAATATGATGTTACAGCGGCCGCCAACATCGCGGATTTTCGCAAGGCGACCTACAACAACACGACTGTACGATGGAGACCGTGGACCAATGTCGGCATCAACCTTTCGGACTATATCGGCCAACAAATCAAGGTTCAATTTATCACATACGACTGCAATTACCATGGTCATTTCGGATATGCCTACTTTACCGCAACATGCATTCCCAATCGGCTTTCCGTTCAGGAGTGCAAAGATGACTCCATTATACTGACGGCTCCCACCGGATTTGTTTCCTATTCCTGGGACAATCACTCGCATAACAGCATGAGCGAGTACGCCGTAACAGACTCCGGATTCACCGCCACTTGCAATATCGTTTCGGCAACAGGATGCGAATTCACACTCAATGCTTTCATTTCCAAAAAAAATTTGCCGATGGAAGACAGCACTTTCACAGACACCATCTGCGAAGGAGACGCCTATACTGACCACCTTTTCAACATTCCTCCCCAGTATCAACTCGGAACATTTCCTCACCAAAACAATTTTTATGATGTCGGCAACTGCAAAGACAGCATTACCAACACGCTCTATCTCACTGTCCGGCAAAAATACTTCCACATTTACGACATGGTATGCGAGGGGGTTGACTATGAGCGGTACGGTTTTCACTTTCAACATCTTCCTGCAGGGAATAGAGTTGACACTCTGATTATTGACGGGTCCGTTACTTCCAGTGGCTGCGACAGCGTAGTCATCTTGCATCTGACTGTCAATCCCGACAATCAGATCACGCACCACATTTCAGGGGACACCCGTCCCTGCACAAATGAGACCGCCATCTACCAGGTTTCGCAAGCAGAATCCATCAATTCCTTCCATTGGGTCGTATCCGACGGGGTAGTTGTCGTGCGTGGTGCCGATTCAACAACAGCGGAGCTATATTTTCAAGAAGGCTGTATGGTGCCAGCCCGCGTAACCATTGACGACAACGGGTGTAGTCATTCGGACACTTTGCGCATCTACCCGCAGGCATCCTACAATCTTTTTTTCCAAGACACCATTTGTACAGGTGCTTCCTATAGCGGATATGATTTTACGACCCCACGACAAGACACGGCGGGATACTACACATTTCAAACACACCATCAAACCCGCAGCGGTTGTGACAGTGTGCGAGTACTTGCCTTGTGGGTAATGGGCACGCCATCCCTATTCGTTTTAGCCGACACCACGATTATTTGCGAGGAAGGGCAAAGCGTTGGATTACACGCCATGGGCGAAAATTCCGGCTTCATTGCCAAAGATTGCGACATTCCGCCTGTAGCTATTGGCGACATTCTTTGCACAGACAGCAGCATTGTAAAACCAGATGTTTTTCACACCTCTGGAAAGACGGCGCTCGGAATTATATTTTATGTGGACAGGAGTGGGCAACACGGTTGGGCGGTGAATTTGACGGAGAAATCCAATCTTGTTTGGAGCAGCCAGCCATCCGACATTGACGGGATTCCAGAGCGTCATACTCTGAGAGAGGCCATTTCGGATTTTGACGGATACAGAAACACACAATACATTCGTGCCGCAGGAACGGGTGCAGACTATCCTGCCGCCTGGAATGTCGATTTCGATAACGGGTGGTACCTGCCTGCTGCCGGGCAACTGTACGCCCTATACGCCCAAATACCCGTCATAAACCATTCTTTACAAACCATACAGGGATCAGCAGCAGTCCTTATTTCAAGAACATATTGGTCCTCCTCCGAATTTGATGAGCAAAACGCCTTTCAGCTCAACAACACCGGAGGTTTTTCCTCCTATACCAAAATAAACCCATTAAACATCCGAAGCGTACGTTCCTTTTAATGAATAGACTTAAAAGACGAGCATTTCGTCCCTGTCTGCCGGCTCAAGAGTAAAGACATCGTCCTTGGCATGGATGAGGAACACGCCTTTTTCCCGGGCATATCTGACGGCTTCCTTGTCGAAGTTGATAGCAGCCACCGCAACATAGATGTTTTTATGGGCAAATTCCGTGAATATCTGTTTGAACATCTGCATCTGTTCCAAGAAATGCACTATCTTTTTCTTCGTGCAGTGGATCTTCACCTCCACCGCAACGGAGTCTGTCGTGTCATGCAGAAACAGGTCGATCTCCATTTCCCGGCCCGTTTTTTTGTCTTTGCCCTCCATATTCTTCCAGCATTTGTCCAAATCAAATCCATACTCTTGGAATATTTTCATAGCACAAGGTTCCATCAGGCCCTCCACAATATGGCCCGACTGCGATATGAAGTTTTCCGACATCTTGCTTACCGTTTTTTCGGTCTTCGCTATTTGTTCGTCGTGCTGCTTCATTCGGCGGTCAAAGTCCTCTTGACTCTTCAACCTTGCCTGCTTTTCCTTCTTCATCCTAAGGTCAAATTCTTCGCGACTATTCAACCTCGCCTCTTCCTCCTTCTCCATCCGGCGGTCAAAATCCGCACGACTTTTCAACCTTGCCTGCTTTTCCTCCTTAATTCGGCGGTCAAATTCTGCGGCGCTCTCACGTAAGATGCGCTGCGTCTCGTATGCTATATTCATTATATCCTCACACGTCGGGAC
>JAZUEE010000069.1:0-4171 GCA_045639985.1 Bacteroidales bacterium | reverse complement strand
ATTCAGTATGGAACTATAATTTGTTTATCAGCAACATATTATTCACTTTATTATAATTACTTAAATATCTACATGAAATGAAAAAAAAGATCTACACAATTACAAAAATGGTTTGTACTGCTTTTGCTGCAATGCTTTTATTCGTTGCTTGTAACAAACCCCAAGATAGGAATCGCTGCAACACGCGGATCGCCGATTATCTGTATGGCGTCGAATATGACGATTACGATTTTAATGCCTGCAAAGCATATTTTGACCAACAATTCATTCCATCGGGAGCTTGTTCTGAAGTTCGTCGCGGCAATTTTGTGGGACGCAATTTGGACTGGTATATCAACAAGAACGCTTCCGCCATCATCAAAGTCAATCACACCAAAGATCATTATGCCTCTATTGGCATGGTGGCCTGTTTCCCACAATTCAGCAATGACGTTGCAAAGAGTGGGGAATACAATGACGTTTACCAATACTTGCCTTTTAAAACGGAAGACGGCATCAACGAATGCGGACTCTATGTCGGTGTGAACGTGATGCCTACAGGTGAGACATCTTTCGCCCAACACACTTGGGAGCCACACGCATACGGACACGGAGCCGCACACACAAACCCTTCGGCTTCGATGACTTGCGCCGTCAATTATCTACCGCGAATTCTCCTTGATAAAGCCAGCAGCGTGGAGGAAGCAATGGAAATCATTGCCAGCATTGACTGGACTGAGCCGCTCAACTACCCACATCCGGGCGAGACGCAATCCTTCCACTGGCTAATCTGTGATCCTTCCCGCAGTGTGGTACTTGAATTTATTGATAACGAAGCGCACTATACGGAAGCAACCTCCGTTAGCGAACCGGGCTACGGCACCATTATGACAAACTTCACTAATTGTCTCAAAGAAGCCGGCATTCTGCAAATCAATGGCATTGGTTACGAACGCTTCGACATCCTGCATGAAAACTACAAGAACTACGCCGAATATCCCGATAATTTCAAGGGAATGCAAAAACTGATGGAACAAGTGTGGTTCTCAAAGACATATACCAATTCACCTACTTCTGAAGAATTTTGGCTCTCCGAATTGGCTAACGACTTTTTGCCGGCACATTACCTTTACAAAAACTACGATTTGCTCCGTAGTCAGGATTTTCAAAATCGAATCAAACAAAATTATGAAGGATTTTCCAAACGTGATAAGTGGTACACCGATGAATGCACTTTCTGGTTTTCTACCCACACCAGCGTTTACAACTTGTCCAATCGGCAACTGCACGTACTGGTTCACGAGGGATTTGACGGTATGAAAAAATACTACGAAGCATCATTCAAAAGCAAATTCGCGAAACCGCTTGAACATAAATAATCTATAGAATTATTTATTTGCTGAAATTCAAATACAGGTTGATGGCCGCAAAGTCATCATGAATGCTGGTACAACTGACGGATAAAATCGTCAGGTTCTGGCCGATGTGATAAGATTTTCCCTGGGCGGAGAAGAGATTCTGACAGCACTTCTCGTTGTTGAAGTTGTAATAGCTGAACTCCTCGATGTTGTTGGACGCGACGTTGTTTTGGGAGAATTTGTAGAAACGGTTTTCCGTAATCGCGCCGTTTTGAGACATGGCCTTGGTGTAATACGTCAACGCTTCTTCTGAAGTCGCAAACAGATAGCTGCCGTTGCGCTCGATAAAGCATGTGTAAGAATTGAAATCAATGGCCGTATTGCCTTTGAATGTGCTGTCGGTGACGGGATAAATGCCATTAGGATAGTTGTTCCGCAACTCTTCGGCTTTGTCTTGACTTCCAAATGGAATAAATGCTTTGTGCAAGGTGTCTTGCACAAGAACCAGATATTCATAATGCTTGGATGAATCCGCGGCTACCGAAATATGGCAGGAGGCCCAGTCTTTATGGTTTCTGTGGTGATACCATTCTGTTGCGAATGGGATAAACGTCTCGGGAATGGAGAAGGAATGGGATTGTTCCATATCCGTTTTGTAATTCCCGGTTACAGGCATGTAGCCCGATAAAAATAGTTCGTTTTGCGAAATGCGAAGTTGGAAGGCCGACCATTGAGCAATGCGGTTGTCTTTCTTTACTGCGGAAACCACATTCTCAGAAAATAGCGGGGCGATGGATTTTCCATATTCGGGATTGCGAATGAGCAGCCAGTTCTGCTTGGTGTTTTTGGTGGTAAGTTGATAGATTTTTTTGAATAAATCATCCGAAAGCAGGTTCTTGGGATGCGTGTGTTGGAGGAGAGATTTCTTGACTAAATCAATATCTTCCGAAATGGTAAGGATATGGTTGAAATACACAAACTTCAAACTCTTGAAATTAGTGCCATAGGTGTATATCTTAAATTGCTCGAAAGAGGTGTAATTGGCAGGGTCAATGCTTAAAGCACGCAGCAGCTTTTTGAATGCGGCTTTATCGATGTGTGTGTTATAGAGGATTCTCATCCCGTTGTCCGTCTGATGACCCGAAATTGTGAGGCAGTAATTCTCTTTTTTGTAAGGTAGTTTTTGATAAACGGTTTGATAGGCGGGTAGGGATTCTAAAAAAAACATCTCGTTGAAATAAACGGAAAGTTTTTGGATACTTTGGTTGAATGTCGTGTTGTCGTTTATTTCAAAAACGAATTGCGCATTGGTTGGTACGGCCTCTATCAGTTCGGATTTGGCCTGCCTGAAAAATGTGTAATAGAAAAAAATACCAACTCCGATGAGCAGTACGGCGGCAATGCTCAGCCAGACAATCCAGCCATGATGCTTTTCCTGGGTGAAATCCTCTTTCATAATTAAGATGTTATGTCAGCCGCCCGTTCCGACGGCTGACGATAAGGGCTTATTGTTCGGAATGTTCTTCTTGTTTTTCTTCTTCCAAATCGACTAAATTGTTGGCGACGAGCAGGTTGTACCAAGCGTAAACTTTCTTCATATTGGAAACATAGACACGGTCGCGGTCGTAGTCGGGAAGAATTTCTGCAAAATAGGCCTTGATGGCATTGTTGTCCTTAGGCATCTGCATAGCAGCACCGTTTTCCTTTTTGAAAATGGATTGGAAAACTGATTGGAGGGAAACTTCACCGTCTTCGGTGAAGATGGCGATGTTGTCCAAAGTGGCTACACCATCGTGAGAAAATGCTGGAAAACGATGTCCGTCTTCTAATGCTTCAACGATGAAGCTGTTGGGAGTTCTGGATACGAGCTTGAAAAGTCCGCCTTTCCCTGTGATAGATAAAATGTTGCTTAAATCCATAGTTTTTTATTGATAATAAATGAGTTTACGTTTTCGAATAGAAATAATCTGATTGTTCTTGACCTTGATTTCCGTTTGCCAGTTGTTGTGTTGGTCATAATCGGAATAAAGGGTTGTTTCTTTGGAGTGATGGATTTTGTCTTCGTAGATGGTTTTGATTTGTCTGCCCTGTTGGTTGTATTGATTATACGTGTATTCAAGCATCTGATTGCCGGCTTTATAGACGCATCTGTTGACTTCATCGCCGTAGTTGTCGTATTCAATCGTTACGGTTTTGAATAGTTTCCCGTTGGGCTCGTATTCGGAAATCTTATCTACCAACCCGTACTCGTTGTATTTGTTCTCGGTGTGGGTGGTGTAATCTCCGAAGGACTGCGTGCTTTTGATGACGTTTCCGATGCCGTCGGTGGTGTACGTGAATGCCATCACGACGCTGTCCCCTTGGAAAATCTGTTCGCCACTCAAGAAGTCATTGCGGTCGTAGATGTATTTTCCGCGCGTGACGATGCGGCCGGTGGAGTCAGTCTCTTCCCAACGAACAAGCTTTGCTTTCCAGTTGTAGTAATAGACCTGTCGGAGCAAGGTGTCCTTTTGCGGATTGAATTTGGTATAATGCATAAGAAAACCATCGGCGCTATAACGTTGCCAGGTAGAGAAATCCGCCGTCTTGGAGGCAAGTATTTCTTTGACTTTCAAAGTGTCCGCCAAGGTGAGGGAGTTTTCTGTCACGTAATAGGTGAACGTTTGGATGTTACGCACATCTCCAAAAATGTGGTTGCGTTGCAAATGGTTTTTCTCAATATCGGGCGTGATAACAATAGGAGCCGGTTTCTTTTTGCATCCGCCGGCTACTATTGTCAATAGAATTGCTATAATGAGGAGTTTATAGTTCAATCAATTAAAAATTAAAAATTA
>JAZUEE010000068.1:0-3233 GCA_045639985.1 Bacteroidales bacterium | reverse complement strand
GTGAGTACGAAAACCCTCAGCCCCGACATTCGTAGGTTTTGGATTACTAATGTGTTGGGAAAAGAAGACCCGTATCTGAAAATTGGCGAGACCAACGACCGTTCTACAAAGGGAAGTTCGGAATATGTGTGGGCCTTGCGCGACATCAACTTCAAGGTCGAGCAGGGCGATGTCGTCGGTATCATTGGCAAGAATGGTGCCGGAAAAAGCACGCTGCTGAAACTGCTTTCAAAAGTTACTGGCCCTACAACTGGAACCATTCGCGCTAAAGGCCGTATCGGTTCCTTGCTGGAAGTTGGAACGGGCTTCCATTCGGAAATGACAGGTCGTGAAAACATTTTCCTCAATGGTGCCATTTTGGGTATGACCAAGCAGGAAATTGCCAGGAAACTTGATGAAATCGTCGATTTTTCAGGTTGTGAGCGTTATATTGATACGCCTGTGAAGCGTTATTCATCGGGTATGATGGTGCGATTGGGTTTTGCGGTGGCTGCACACTTGGAGCCTGAAATTTTGGTTGTTGACGAGGTGCTTGCCGTCGGTGATGCTGAGTTCCAAAAGAAAGCCATCGGCAAGATGCAGGATGTGGCTTCCGGAGGACGTACGGTGCTATTTGTAAGCCACAATATGAATTCGATAAAACAGCTTTGTAAATCTGGTATTGTTTTGAAAAATGGACAAGTCGATTATATAAGCACGGCACGCGATTCTGTGGATTATTATATCGGTAATTATCAGAAAAATACAAAAGCCATGTTTTTTGATAATCTTCAGGATGCTCCTGGAAATGATAAAGTCCGGATTCGTACAATGGAGGTAAAGACATCAGATGGGAAAGAAAAGATAACTATTGATGACGAAATTTGTGTGAGTCTTCAGTTTTATAATTATGTGGCCAATTCAATGATAGACTGTACATTTGAGTTGCGAACTGCGGATGATATGTGCGTTTTTCACCGTTGGTGTAATTTTTCGCCTAATCATGATAGTAAGATTGGCGAGCAAAAAATATCGTTTTCAATTTCCAAACATTTACTGAATGCAGGCAAGTACTATTTCCGTGTCTTTTTTGGCGAAAACGAGGCGTATTTGATGTGGGGCGATTTGGTTTACAATTTTGAGGTGGAATATACCAATGAAAAAATAAATGGTGTTGATGACAATATGCTTTTCCAAATAAAGCCTGGTGTTATTCGGCCTGAATTGAATTTTTGTCACGAAATGGTGAAGTGAAATGGTCAACATGGCTCCTCAATTAATCCAGCTTCCCAAGTTCCTCGATGAGCGTGGTAATCTTTCCTTTTTCGAAAACGAGGTTCAGTTGCCTTTTGCCATCAAGCGTGTCCATTGGATTTACGATGTGCCCGGTGGTGAAGAAAGGGGGGGAGTGGCTTATAGGCAAACGGAAGAGTTTGTCGTTGCACTTTCCGGAAGCTTTGATGTGGTTGTTGATGATGGCGTGTCCAAAAAAGTTTTCAATCTGAACCGTTCCTATATGGGTGTCTATGTGCCTAAAGGCTGCTGGCGCTCCATTGAGAATTTTTCCACGAATTCATTGGCCATGATTGCTGCATCAACTTATTATGATAAGAATGATGTTATCAGAGATTATGACATGTTTTTGGTATGGTCTCAGAAGCAGAATGAAGATAAAAATATTTATCCGATAGAGCCTGTAAAGACCTTTGATAATTCTATGGGTGTAGGTTCGGTTTACGGATGCACAATGATAGAATTGGACCGTCATCATAGTAACCGTAAGGGTGACATCAGTGTAGTGGAAAACGGCATCACGGTTCCTTTCGATGTGAAAAGGGTGTATTACCTTTATGATGTGCCGGGTGGCGTAAGTAGGGGAGGTCATGCCCACAAGGAACTGTTTCAACTGATAGTGGCGGCAAGCGGCAGCTTTACCGTCATTCTTGACGATGGAAAGGTGAAACGTAGTTTCCATCTGAACCGACCGTATCAGGGACTGTTAGTCACTCCTGGAATATGGCGTACTTTGGAGGATTTCTCTTCGGGTTCGGTCTGCATGGTGCTGGCCTCGGAAAAATACGATGCCGCTGATTATATTCGTAGTTACGATGAATTCATTGAATATAAGCAATAATATAGCAATATGACAGTACAAGAAATTATTAAGGCAATTGATGACTATATTGGCAAATGTGGATGCCATTATTACAAGGATTTATACATTGGAATAACCAATGAACCAGAACGGCGTTTGTTTGAAGAGCACCGAGTTGATAAAGAACATGACTTTTGGCTATATGCTCAATGTGATTCTGAAGATGTTTCTCGTGAAGTTGAGGCACATTATCTGGATTTGGGAATGCGTGGAGGAAAAGGCGGAGGTGCAGGAGATGGCTCTTCTCAATATGTCTATTGTTATGTTGTAACTCCAAATACTATAGAATAAATATGGAACAAGAGGTTAAAATATCAACTGCTACTCAAGAAGGTAGTGTAGCAAGTGCTATGCTTACTCGCTCACCAAAAGAGGTGTGTGATAGAATAGTGGTTTTTCTTGATATTATGGGTTTTAAGGATTTGGTAGCCAGACAATCTGAAACAAATATCAATAAGAAATTGCATACTTTGTGTACTTTTATTGCAGCTCAAGTGTCATCAGAGAATTTAGTCCAGTTCTCAATATTTTCAGATAGTATTATCTTGTTTTCAAATGAATTAACAGAGGAAGCTTTCCGTACAATGGTTCAATTATCTGCGTTGATAGTGGAAAAATCCATCGAATTAGGCCTTCCTATCAGAGGGGCTATTGCTTCTGGAGAATGTACTGTGACAAATGAAAAGATTCCGTATTATTTTGGCCAGCCCATTGTTGATGCCTATACATTGGAAGAAAATTTGGTTTTGTATGGTGTTGTGTTGCATAATACAGTGGAACAGTTTGCTGTATCATGCGAAGACAAACCTGAATTAATATTTGATTATAAAGTTCCTTTAAAAGGCGGGGCTTCTAAGCATTACGTTGTGAATTGGTTTGGCAAGAATTATGGTCAAAATATGGAAAATATTACCAAGATTAGAATTACGGTTTCAGATTCACCAAGACGTTATATTGATGCTACATTAGAGTGCTTTGCTTCGTTAAAAAAATAAATCCCCTATGAAAGTTCCGTTTCTGAATTTGCAAGCCGTAACCGCCAAATATGCCGATGAGATTCACGAAGCCGCGTTGCGCGTGATTGATTCGGGTTGGTATC
>JAZUEE010000067.1:0-6809 GCA_045639985.1 Bacteroidales bacterium | reverse complement strand
CTTGAAACCTGAAACTTGAAGCCTTAATTTTTGTATGTTTGCCGCCCCAAACTAAAAACGAATAAATTTATGTCAGGATGTAACCACGACTGCGAGCATTGCAGTCAGTCAAGTTGTGAAAAAAAGGATTTGCGTGAGAAGCCGAATCCCAAAAGTGATATTAAGAAAGTTATTGGTGTTGTCAGCGGCAAAGGCGGCGTAGGAAAAAGTTCCGTCACTTCCTTGTTGGCTGTTCAGTTGCGTAAAAAAGGTTATCGCGTGGGTATCCTCGATGCCGATATCACCGGCCCGTCTATTCCAAAGATGTTCAATCTGCATACGGTGATTTCCGGCTGCGAAGATGGTGTTTTTCCAGCAGAAACGGAATCTGGAATCTACGTTATTTCCGCGAACTTGCTTACAAACGATGAAAAAACGCCCGTCATCTGGCGCGGCCCGCTCATTGCCGGAATGGTGAAACAGTTCTGGACAGAAGTAATATGGGATAAAATCGACTTCCTCTTGGTGGATATGCCTCCCGGCACGGGCGACGTTCCTTTGACTGTGTTCCAAAGCATGGCTGTGGATGGCATCATTATGGTGACTTCCCCACAAGACCTCGTCTCCCTCATTGTGAGCAAGGCCGTGAATATGGCCGGGATGATGGACATTCCAGTGCTGGGCTTGGTGGAGAACTACAGCTACATCCAATGTCCGCACTGCAACGAGAAAATCAGCGTCTTTGGTGAAAGCCACGCCGCCGAGGTGGCTCAAGAGTTCAATCTCAAACTCTTGGCCCAGATGCCGATAGACTCCGAATTGGCAAAATTAGCCGACAAGGGTGAAATCGAAAAGGCCGACGTTAACTATTTGGACAACGTGGTGGATATGCTCGAAAGTCTGGAAGCATAAATATTACACCTCTTTCACATACACTCTGGCTCTTTTGTGCATTTTGTGCTCAAATCGGTTCCATAGATTTTGCACTTGCACGTTTTCTTCCAAGTGTCGGGTGCTTTCTACAAATTTGACACCGTTTTTGATGGAGTTGCGGATGACTTTTTCGAAAATAATGGCATTTAATCCCTTGTTTTTGTATTGGTCGTCAATGGCGATTAACAACGAATCAATAGTGTCGTTCTTATGCAGTGCTTTGAGAATATGGTACCATCCGCAAGGGAACATGTGACCTTTGGCTTTCTGCATGGCTTTGGAAAGGGAGGGCATCGCCACTCCGAAAGCTACAACCTTGTTTTCCGCATCCACAATGATGGTGACGTAATCCAGATTCAAATTGGGGATGAACTGCTTTTTCAAGTCGTCACACTGCCCGGCGGAAAGTTCCGAAAATCCGTGCAGGTTGGAATAACAACGGTTCATACATTCAAACACACCGTCAGCGTATGGCATCAGTTCCTTTTTGCTGTTTAAATCGAGAATACGAAGTCCGTACCGTTTGGGAAGAATTTCCACGGCACGGGTGAAATTCTCAGGGACAGCCGTTGGTACGTTAATCAGGTATTCCACAAAATCTGTGTCTTTGCGATAACCATAATTGAGCAGATGTTGTTCGTAATAAGGGGCATTGTATTTGCCGTAAGCGGTAGGTATTTTGTCAAAGCCCTCAACCAACACGCCGGCGGCATCAAATTCCAAAAAACCCGTAGGACCATTCATGATTTCCATCCCCATTTGACGGGCATAGCCTGCCGCAGCTTCCAATAATTTATTGACCACCTCTTCGGAATCAATAAAGTCCATCCATCCGAAACGGCATATTTTCGCGCCAACTTTTTCATTATACTGATGATTGATGATGCCGGCAATACGCCCGACAATTTTTCCGGTTTCGTTATAAGCCAACCAATATTTTCCTTCGCAAACTTCAAATGCGCGGTTTTTGTCAGGTGATAACGTGTCAAAATCCATGGATTCGATTTGTGGCACGTAATACGGATTCTCTTTGTATAAAATATTGGGAAATCTGACGAAGTCCTTCAACATCTTTTTGGTTGCGACTTCTTTTATAGTGACATTCATATTTCTATGTTTTGGAAAATGGGTAAATAAAAAAGGCAGCAAAAATAGAAAAAATATAAAATGTTAAAAAACCTAAATTAATAAAATTCCTATTTGAATACTTGAAATGGAAAGTATAAAGTAGAGGTGTGAAAACAAGAATATTATTTGTATTGATGAAGATGTATAAATTCTATAATAACATTGTAACTATTTGTAAAAGACATGTTTGTATCGGATTAATTATAAAAGGTAAGGTGTTAATACAATTAGGGATTCGGTCAAACTTCTTCGTACAATTTTCGTATTTTTGCAGGCAATAATACAATGTTCTTTCATGGATAGAAAATTTAACAAAGAAAATACGGACGAATCATTTTCTCCGAAAAAATCACAGAAGACATCGGATCGTCCGAAACGTCGGTTTGACGGTGACAAAAAAGACAATAACCGTTCCAAACGCAGTTTTAAAGATAAAGATGGTTTTAAACCGTCCAAAACGAAACGTCGTTTTGACGATGATGAGCAAACGTCCAGTCGTCCGGCTCGCCGTTTCAACGATGATAAAAAAGGATTTGGTGGAAAGAAACGGAGTTTCAAAGAGCAGGATGGCGCAAGATTTCCTCGTTCAAAACGGAAATTTGAGGAAGACAAACGTCCTCGCCGTCGTGATGTTACGGCCGAATCTGAAATTCTGACCGAAATAGTCAACCGCAGAAGACAGGAAGGGCGCAAAGCCCCTCAGAAACAGAAAATCCTTTCTCTTGAATTTGAGGAACAACATGGCCCAATCCGTTTGAACAAGTATATTGCCAATGCGGGTATCTGCTCTCGTCGGGATGCGGATGTACTGATTGCCTCCGGTGCTATTACGGTGAATGGCGAGGTAGTGACGGAAATGGGACATAAAGTTCTGCCTACCGATGAGGTGCGTTATGGGGACCACGTCTTGCAACGGGAAAAACCGGTTTACGTATTGCTCAACAAACCCAAAGATTATATTACCACGACGGATGACGAACACGACAGAGCCAATGTGATGGAACTGGTGCGCGACGCGTGCGAAGAACGTATCTATCCTGTTGGCCGCTTGGACCGCGATACGACAGGTTTGTTATTATTTACGAATGATGGCGATTTGACAAAGAAACTCACCCATCCGTCTTCCCAAATTGAAAAAACCTATTCGGTGGAATTGGACAAGAATTTCGCCAATATCGATATGGCGGCTCTCCGCAATGGTCTTGAACTACCCGATGGTCTTATCATTCCGGATGAAGTGGAATATGTGGGCGATTCGAAAATCAATGTCGGCATAACCATCCATTCGGGCAAAAACCGGATTGTTCGCCGTATGTTTGAGTTTCTTGGCTATGAAGTGGTGAAACTCGACCGCGTGGTTTTCGCAGGCCTTACAAAGAAGGACCTCCCGCGTGGTATGTGGCGCTTCTTGACGAAAAAAGAAGTTGCGTTCTTAAAAATGCTCTCCTCTAAAAAAGAAGAAGCGGGGAAATAGTATTTCAATAAAATCGCTTTGCTATGGTTGAGATAATGTCTCCCGCAGGTTCGTATGAGGCCTTGATGGCCGCCATAAATACAGGGGCGGGCTCAGTGTATTTTGGGGTGGGAGCTTTAAATATGCGCTCCCGTTCAGCTGCCAATTTCACATTGGACGATCTACAGCAGATTACGGATATTTGCCGCGAACACCACGTCAAATCCTATCTGACAGTCAATACCATTGTGTATAACAACGAAATTGCCCAAGCGCACGAGTTGTTGGATAAGGCCAAACAATGTAATGTCACGGCAATTATCGCTTCGGATATGGCTGTGATTCAGTACGCGCGACAAATCGGATTGGAAATACATCTTTCCACCCAGTGCAATGTGACGAATGTGGAGGCGGTACGCTATTATGCACAGTTCGCCGATGTGGTGGTGTTGGGCCGCGAATGCAATTTGCGCCAAGTGGCGGATATCTGCACTACGATTCGGGAACAGAATATTACCGGACCGCATGGCGAATTGGTGAAGATTGAAATGTTTGTTCATGGTGCGCTCTGTATGGCGGTTTCCGGAAAATGCTATCTGAGTTTGGATAATTTCAATTATCCGGCCAACCGCGGTGCGTGTATTCAACCTTGTCGTCGTGCCTACAAAGTTCAGGATGCCGAAAACGAAATAGAGCTTTTGGTTGATAATAAATATATTATGTCTCCAAAAGACCTTTGCACGATTGGTTTTTTGGATAAAATCATCAAAGCCGGTGTTTCAATTTTGAAAATCGAAGGCCGCGGTCGTTCGGCTGAATATGTGAAGATAGTTACTCAATGCTACCATGAGGCACTCCATGCCATTGAGGATGGTTCCTTCAATCAGGAAAAGACCGAACAGTGGATGAAGCGCCTGCGCAGTGTCTATAACCGTGACTTTTGGGATGGCTATTATTTGGGACGCACGATGGGTGAGTGGTCGGCTCGTTACGGCTCGCAGGCAACGCGCGTCAAACAACATATTGGCAAAATCACCAACTATTTTCAAAATATATCGGTGGCTGAAATCTGTATGGAAGAGGAAAACCTGAATGTAGGCGAGGATATCCTTATTATTGGTCCGACAACCGGCGTATATGAAAATACGGTTTCCGAAATCCGCTTGGACTTGAAACCCGTTTCCTCTGTTAGCAAAGGCGTTTACTGCTCTATTCCCGTCACCAGTCTGGTTCGGCGCGGCGACCAAGTATATAAATGGGTGACGGTTATGGATGAATATTAGTGTGTTCAATATTTTATATCTATGTCAAAAAAAGTTAAAACCGTTTTTCTGGTTTCTTGTGTTTTACTTTTGTGTTTTTCTTCCTGTTCAAGAAAAATCATAGGTGCTACTCCGCATCGTCGTGATAGGAATTGTGGATGTGAAAATATCGTTCAACCCTCCGAAAATCAAGCTTGTTTTACACAACAAACACTCGCCGCCCGATGAAAAAATCACTATTGTTTCTATTAACGCTTCTTTCCATTGGACTTTTTTCCTGTACCAATAAACAATCCCAAATCATCTTGGAAGGCAATTTGGAAAATGCTCATGATGAAATGGTTCGTGTGTGCTTGGTAGATTTGGAAGATATGGTGCTGCTGGATTCTGTTAAATTGAAGGATGGACATTTCAAATTTGTCTTGACCGCCAAGTCGGAAGTGGAAAAAAGTCGTTTTTCTTCCCCTATGCTCTATCAGATTTTCTTATCGAATGATAATACCTTCACCACGCTTGCGCAGGGCGGCGACCATCTTTTCTTCACCGCTGACGCAAAAGATTTAATCAGCACATATAAAGTGAATGGCAGTGAAGAGGCCGTATTGATGGGTCAGCTCGATAGCGCGCTCACCTCTTTTGTTAAGCCTACAGAACAACTATATGAGATATATCAAAACAATCTCGAAAATGATTCTATACGGGCAGATATCGAACAAAAATATGTTAAAATGTTGGAAAACCATAAGAATTATCTGGTGCGTTTTATTCAACAACACCCTAAGAACATGGCTTCGTATATTGCCTTCTATCAAAATTACAACAGACGGAATTTCTTTGATGAGAATGAAGATTTCGATATGCTGAAAACGTTGACACTTTCTTTAAAAGAAAAATATCCCAACAATCCCTATATCAAAAATATGATTCAGCACATTGAAGTGTTGGATTTGATGCAACAAAAAGAACAATAATATGATACTTATTAATATTGGAGACGAACTCCTTATCGGACAGGTTGTCAATACAAATGCTGCGTTTATCGGACAACAAATGGCCGCCGTCGGATTTTCTTTAACGGATGTTATCACCATTGGTGACGATGGCTCAAATATTCGCCAGACATTATCCAATGCTTTTCAAAAAACGGATGTGGTGATTATGACGGGCGGTCTCGGGCCCACTCGTGATGACATTACCAAGAAGGTGATTTGCGATATGTTTCATCGTGAGCTTGTTATTGACGAAAAGGTGTTGCAGCATGTGACCAATCTTTTTGCCGCCCGCGGTATGGAATTGACGGAAACCAATCGTCAGCAGGCCGCTGTGCCGGAAGGAAGTACGGTTCTTTTTAACACGTTGGGTACCGCCCCGGGCTTATGGATAGAGGAAGATGGGAAAGTTTTGATTGTGCTTCCTGGGGTTCCGTTTGAGATGGAGAAGCTGATTAAAGATGAGGTTTTGCCACTTTTGCTGAAACGGGATACGCAGCACCATGCCATTCTCTATAAGGTGTTGCAATGTACGAACATTACGGAAAGTGGTTTGTCTGATATGCTGACGGATTATGAAAACCAGCTGCCCGCTGAACTGAAATTGGCTTATCTTCCAAAACCCGGAATTATTCGTTTGCGCCTCACAGGGCAAAGCGACGACCGCGAAGCGCTGAATACTACTTTGGAAGAGCAGTTTGAGAAGTTAAAACAGGTGGTTGGGGAATATGCCTTTACGGATGAGGATATTGAAATACAGGAAGTGGTAGGCAAACTTTTAGCCAAATCCGGGCGTCAGTTAGCCACTGCGGAAAGTTGTACAGGTGGGCGTATAGCCAACCTGATAACGTCGGTGCCGGGCAGTTCGAAATACTTTCAGGGCTCGATGGTTTCTTACAGCAATGAGGTCAAACGTGATTTGCTGAATGTGCGGGAAGACAATTTGAAACGTCGTGGCGCTGTCAGCGAAGAGGTTGTCAGTGATATGGCCCTCAATACAATGGGCTTGTTTGATGTGGATTACGCTATTGCTACGTCGGGTATTGCCGGCCCGGATGGAGGCAC
>JAZUEE010000066.1:0-5779 GCA_045639985.1 Bacteroidales bacterium | reverse complement strand
GACCACCTTCAAGCCAAATCTCGCCGTTGGGGCAAACTTCACGGCAAAAACCAAAAGCAACTGGACGTTTGACTTTACCGCCACCTATATGTTCGGAAGTAATCTCCGAGACAACAAAGCCTCGTTTTTAGGCGATATGGTGCGCGAAGTGGGCGGCAAACCCTTGGTTATTGACGGCAACGGCATGGAAGCCACCCTCTATTTTGAAGGTCGTTACTGGTATTTCGGACCCAGCATAGGCAAAATCATACCCGTCAACCGTTGGAAAAATTCCGGTATTTGGATTCGATTGGGTGCCGGCTACTTCGGCCATAAAATCCGTATCAACGATTACGACAACCAAGTTCCCCAATTGGATGGCGATTATCTTAAACTATACGACCACCGCTCTGACGGTTTCGCGATGAGTCAATTTATCGGATATCTTTTCATACAAAAAAACAGAGTCCTCAACTTTTACGGTGGAATCGAGATTTTTGAGACCTGGACAAAACCCAATCGGAACTACGTTTTTCCAGAAGGAAACACCGCCAATATGAAAAACAAGTTCAGCTGTCTTCTCGGTTTGAAAATCGGTTGGAACATTCCTCTATATGAAAAGAAATCTGTAACAACATTCTATTATAGATAGTGATGAGAATCTTTTACTGCATAGGCATTTTCTTATATCGATTAGGCATTTTTTTCGCTTCCCCTTTCAATGCCAAAGCTCGCTTATGGCAACAGGGGAGAAAAAACATCTTTGAAAAATTGTCCTTAGCCATCCACCCATCCGACCATCCCGTGTGGATTCACAGTGCGTCATTAGGTGAATACGAACAGGCAAAACCCCTAATCGAAAAAATCAAAGCATCTTCCCCGAACACCAAAGTATTGGCCACGTTTTTCTCCCCTTCCGGATATGAAATCCGCAAAAACGATTCTCTTCCTGACTACGTTTTTTATCTACCCATGGATTCCATTCGAAACGTACGTCGCTTTATGGATATCGTGCAACCCAGCATGGCTCTATTTGTCAAATATGAATATTGGTTCAACTACATTCACGAACTAAACAAACGCGATGTCCCCTTTTATTACGTATGTGCCATCTTCCGTCCCACCCAATATTTTTTCAAACCGATAGGCAACTGGTTCGCGCTGCAGCTTAAAAAAGCGGCTGGATTTTTTGTACAAAATGAAACATCCGCCAATTTGCTAAAAAGCATTGGCATCTCAAATATCGAAATATGCGGGGATACTCGTTTTGATCGTGTTCATGCGATTGCCTCCCTGCCTTATACCTTGGATTTTGTGGAACAATTCAAACAAGACAGCAAACTGCTGGTCGCTGGAAGTACCTGGCAACCTGACGAGCAACTGCTATCGCAATTGTTTTCCAATTTGTCAGGTTACAAAATGGTGGTGGCTCCCCATGAAATCAGCCGTGTCCAAGAGGTTTTGAACACATTTCGATCTTTTAAGGTAATACAGTATTCCAACATTCAAGGCCATAACTTGGCCGACTACGACATTCTCATCTTAGATACCATAGGCATCTTGAGCAAAGTCTATAAATACAGTACTATCTCTTATGTCGGAGGTGCTTTCAAAACCGGGTTGCACAACATTTTGGAAGCCGCTGTGTTCGGTGTTCCACTTTTTTACGGACCCCATTACAGCAAATTCAATGAGGCCGTCGCCCTTGTCCAGTCAAAAGGCGCTTTTTCTGTGACTTCCGCAACACAAATGCTGGATATAATCAAACGTTTCCAAGACAAGCCAAACTATTACGAAGAGACTTGTTCTATCTGTCAAGAATACGTCAATGACAATATCGGCGCTGTTGACAAAATCGCATCCGCCATTGGTTTTTAGAATAATATCTTTCTAACAAACATTGTATCTATTTATAAATTAATATATTATGAAAAAATCAACCATTACCGCAATTGTCGTGATAGCCGTCATCATTGTGCTATTGCTTATTACCTTTATTACTCCCTACAACCAGATGGTCAGCAAGGATGAAGCATGCACCAAGGCGTGGGCCAATGTAGAGAATGTGTATCAACGTCGATTGGACCTCATTCCCAACCTTGTCAAAACCGTTCAAGGAGCAGCAGACTATGAGAAAGGAACGTTGGAAGCCGTTGTCAAGGCGCGCGCCCAAGCCACTTCCGTACAAGTAGATGCCAACAATCTGACGGAAGAAGCCATTGCCAAATTCCAAGCGGCACAAGACCAGTTAAGTTCCGCCTTGAGCAAAATGTTAGTTACCGTCGAACGCTATCCCGAGCTGAAGGCAAATCAAAATTTTCTGGAATTGCAAGCCCAACTGGAAGGTACGGAAAACCGTATTGCCGTGGAGCGCAACAATTTCAATAACACGGTAAACGAATACAATTCCTATATCCGCAAATTCCCAAACAACATCGTGGCCGGTATGTTCAATTTTGACAAAAAAGGATATTTCAAAGCCACGGCAGGTGCAGAGAACGCTCCCAATGTGGAATTCAATTTTGACTAATCATTGATATATGAAGAAAATAGCACTCTGTTTGCTGTTTTGGAGTATATGGTTTTCCGGGGTTGCCAAAATCAATCCGGATGTAATTCCTCCTGTTCCAGACCCACCTCGCTTGGTAAATGACTTTGCCGAAGTGATGTCGCTTGGTGAAATAACAGAGATGGAACAACGTCTTGTAGCTTTCAACGACAGTACATCCAACGTGATTTGTGTCGTAACGATCAACGATCTGGGAAACTATTCTGCCGCCCAATTCGCCTACGAGATAGGCGACCGTTGGGGTGTGCGGTCCAAAACGAAACGGAACGGAGTGGTCATTCTCATCAAACCCAGCACCGGAAACGGCGACGGGGATGTTTACATTTCGGTTGGCTATGACTTGGAGGGCGCTATTCCGGATGCCATAGCCAAGCGCATTATTGAGCAGAAGATGATTCCCGAACTTCGCGAAGGTCAATATAAAGCTGCTATTGATTCCGCATTGGCATACATTCTTCCCTTAGCTTCCGGTGAAATTTCCGCAGGAGATTTGGAAGACGATGCTTCTCCTCTTCAGATTTTCTTTGCCATTTTCTGCATCGCCTTACCTATTATTATATTAATCATTATCGCCAAAAAAGGGAACGGCAATGATCACTATACAGGAGGCAGCGGCGGACGCACCATTTTCATAGGGCCATCCCCATTCGGAGGTTATGGAAACTATGGCGGGTTTGGCGGAAGCGGAAGCTATGGTGGCGGATTCGGCGGGTTTGGTGGATTCGGCGGCTCCGGTGGATTCGGCGGAGGCGGCGCGGGAGGACGTTTCTGAGAAACAAATTTTGTTCGTTTGGCACTTTATTAAAACACATATATGGATAATAACAACACAAGAGGATTTTCATCAAACATCGGTGCTATTTTAGCAGCGGCAGGCGGCGCTGTGGGACTCGGCAACATCTGGCGATTCCCCTACATGTTAGGGAATAATGGCGGCGGCGCATTCCTACTGATATATATATTCTTTGTCTTACTTATCGGTATTCCATTGATGATAAGCGAGTTTATTATCGGACGGCGTTCCCAAAAGAACGTCGTTGGAGCTTATAAGAAGCTTGGTCAAAAGAAAAAAATTTGGAAACATATCGGCATTTTCGGAGTCACCTGCGCATTCATTATCTACGCTTTCTATAGCGTGGTGGCCGGCTGGACTCTGAACTACCTCCTATTTGCCTGCGGCAACAAACTGGCCGGCAAAGACCCGACAGCTATTGCCCAGTTGTTTTCAGATTTCACACAAAGTTCATTCTATCCTCTGTTATTCCAATTCCTTTTTCTCCTGTTAACCAGCAGCATTATCGTGATGGGCGTGCAAAAAGGCATTGAACGAATGTCCACTATCCTGATGCCCGCACTGTTTCTGCTTTTGATACTAATGAGCATTCGCTCCTTAACCCTCGGCAACGGAGTAAAAGAAGGACTTTCTTTCCTACTCAAACCCGATTTCAGCAAAATAACCGGGTCGTGCGTATTGTCAGCTCTCGGACAGTCTTTTTTTTCGTTGAGCATCGGCATGGGTGCGATGGTAACCTACGGCTCCTATATACGTAAGCAGGACAAGTTGTTTAACAGTAGCTTATGGATTGCCGGATGCGATTCCTTTGTCGCTATTTTAGCCGGCATTGTGATTTTCCCCGCCGTATTCGCTTTCGGTATGAGTCCGGCAAGCGGTCCGAAACTCGTCTATGTCGTACTGCCCAATGTCTTTAACAGCATGCCGGGCGGGACGGTGTTTGCTATCATCTTCTTCCTTCTTCTCTGCATCGCCGCTCTTACTTCCACCATTTCTTTACTGGAAATCATTGTGGCCACTGCCGTTGAAGAATTACATTGGAAACGTTCCTCGGCCGCTTTCGTCAGCACATTCTTTATCTTCCTACTGGGTTCCTTGTGCACTCTTTCCTTCGGACCATTAAAAAACTTCCATATACTCGGCTATACTATTTTTGATCTGTTTGACAAAATAACAGCGTCCTATCTGATGCCCATCGGTGCTTTAGCCATGACTATTTTCTTGGGTTGGTTTTTCCCGAAAACAGAAATCAAAGACGAATTGTCCAATGGCGGCACACTCAAAGTCAAGGCCTTCGAACTCTATTATTTTATTATTCGTTACCTTGCGCCCATAGCACTTATCTTCATTATGATATCCAGTATTGTAGGATAAATTTCCATAGTAAATTTTTGTACTTTTGCCAACCTAAAATAACAACCTATATGCGAAAGATTTCTATTCTAATTTGTTGTGTACTAATACTTTCTGGTATTTACGCACAAGATACCGTAAAAACATATTGGAAAAATAACAAATTGATGTCCATCGGTGTTGAAAGAGCCGGTTTGGAAGAAGGACATTGGGTCTATTACCACTATAATGGCACTAAATGGACAGAAGGTGATTTTCATAATGGCCAAAAAATCGGTGAGTGGAAATCCTGGTACGATGATGGTACTATCAATCAGGAATACCATGCTGAAAATGGCCCTTTTAAAAGTTGGTATCTTTCTGGGAAATTGGAATTTGAAGGTCAAATGGTAAATGGTAAACGCGAAGGCAAATGGATTTTCTATCATCCCAATGGAAAACTTTTCAAAGAGGTAACCTATCTGCAAGATAGCGTAAATGGCCCTGTAACAGAATATTATGATACGGGAGAAAAATATTTTGAAGGGACCTATAAAATGGGAGAACTGGATGGATATGCCTGCTGGTGGCAATCCAACGGGAAAAAAGATATGGAAGGGAATGCCGTAAACGGTCTGCAACAGGGTGTTTGGAGTTTTTATAATGAAAACGGGGAAGTGGGAAGTACCGGTAGTTTCAATATGGGTTTACAAGAAGGCGAATGGGTCTATTTTTATGATAATGGCGCTATTTGGAAAAAAGGTCATTACGAAAATGGCAAACGCGAAGGTATGTGGCGAGCTTTCTACGAGGACGGAACGCTCCAACGTCAGGGCGCTTTCGTCAACGACTTGGAAAATGGAGAATGGGTGGCCTATTACCAAAACGGCAAAGTTAAGGATAGAGGAACCTTCAAAGATGCGGCAATGCACGGTTCCTGGTACGGATGGTACGAAAACGGCTGGCAAAAATATGCCATGAACTACAAAAACGGAAAACTTGACGGTTCCTACTGCTATTATTGGGAAGAAACCGGCAAAATGTCTCGAAAAGGAGCTTATAAGGAAAATCTTAAGAAAGGTCATTGGGAAGAATACGCTCAAAAC
>JAZUEE010000065.1:0-2381 GCA_045639985.1 Bacteroidales bacterium | reverse complement strand
AATCCCATCTGCCAATAGTTCCACTGTCATCCATGCTTGGTCATCCATAGTTTCAGCTTGTAAAAGATTATACATGGTAAAACCAGTTGATGCTATTCCCAACACTTTGCCACCGACGCGTAATCCTTTGCTATTGGCTTTGGCAAATTTGTTTCTGCCTCCAGTTATTTTATTTCCATTAAAGTTAAAGTCATACGTCTTTAGATTCTTTCCCACCCATCGATTTGCTTTCGGATTCCAGAATACATTACTGCTAATATTCAAGGAAGCCGAGGTAACAGATATTGGTGAAACACCTATGTATTGATTATTCGAAGTGCCTACATTTTTCACTTCTCTCGTGTACCACCTACCCGTTTCCTTATAGGGAGAGAAAATTCTTTTCCAATGGCCCTTTCCTACTTTATATTGATGCGCGCCACCAGCACCCACTGTTGCCCAATAGTATTCGATACGATAGGAGGTTCCATCGGCATCCGTCATCCTATCGGGCTCGTGGACAGCATAGGCCAATGTGTTCTCCAAATTCACACAGTTGCTATAATTGATATAGTGAGGTGCCGCACTGCCAAAGAGGTAATCCGAATGGAAATAGCCATCACTCTTCACGTTGCCATTGATATGGTCATTGATAAAGGATACGCCCTCCGTGGTAACGCGGGCGGGTATCGTTAGCACATTGCAAAGGCTGTACAATAACAGAGACGTAAAGCTTTCCCCGCTCGGGTCCACATATTGCAGCGGGTTGTTCAAGCAGTACGAATAGCGGTTGTAGCTCTGCGTGAACTCGGGTGCCTGCACGAAGTTGTCGGCGTCACTTTTCACGTTGCCCCACGGGTCGAAATGCAGGGCACGCACCACCTGCTTGCTGCTGTTGGTGATATGCGTGTAACTGTCCAACCGGTCGGGATAGACGTAATACAGGCTGTCAATGTTATAATTGTCGAAGGTGATGTTCATCTTGAAGATCTATGACTGCGGTTTAAACAATGTGGCAAAAGTACGCATATTTACGGAAAGTTAGCGAGAAAAATTAACACGAAGGCGCCCTCTGAGGTCTCTTCGGTTGGAGATTCCGCTGCGCTTCCTCCGGTCGCTTGCGGAATGGCGTGGCTCGCCGGGTGGGGAAAACAGATGGGCGGCGGCACACTTATGGAGGTATTAACTCGCCCGTGGTGCCGCCGCCCAATATGTTCCCCTTTTCACACGATACGCGCGCCATTCCACAAGACCGACGATAGGAGGTCGAAGCGGAATCTCCTACTTAATGGGCACCTTATTTTCCATACTATTTTTTACCATAATGTATTACCATTTGAACTACCAAAATACCAAAACCAGGATGGAGGTATATCTAAAATCTGAAACCATAAACAAGACAGTTGACTTCATAACTCTTCTATTTAAAATTAGGGAACTATATACATGTTGTCCAAAACAATCACAAAATTAAAGCGTAATCAATGGAATTGGTTACGCTTGTTTATTATCTTACATTAAGAATCCTATGCACACATTCTTGAACTATCCCGTATAAATCGGATTCCGTCAATCGGATTCTTCGTTTCGTTAGGTTATGATGTTGCTGTGTCTCAAATAATGATGGTTGTTCCAACCCAAACTCTTCTGCATTTAGATTTATCTCGCAAACAAATACATATGACTGATGTGTTTTCTTATTCATCTTCACCATGAATGTCACATCATACCCCAATTCGGTTATATGGGTTGTACCATTGGGAAAATGCTGATACCTATTCATCTTATCCCATATTTTCCAAACGCTTTATTAAGAAAATCCACCGCATCAACAGCTGTTCCCCGTGCAATCTCATCTTCCAATGTATAATCCACCATTACAGGTCGTGTAGGGCCCTTGGATTCGTTAAGGGGTATTCTTGACCAAAACTCATCAACTTGCTCTCTTGTCAATTTGCCAAACACTTTGGTGAATTCTTCAATTGGTAACTGTCCAAGCCATTCCATGTTCAAGCTTCCGTCTTCTTTTAGTAATGCCATAAGTATCTTGTTTTAATATAAATAGTTTTTTACTGGTAATATACGATTTTTTTTCAAAAATACAACTATTTATTTACATAATAATGAATAAAAATAAAATATATTTTATGAGAAGGAATAGAATTAGACTCACAGAGTCCCAATTGCACAGATTGATTAGCGAATCCGTTAAGAGAGTGCTGAACGAAATTGATGAAGATAACGAAACGTATCAAGTGAATATCTTTAAATCTGTAGATGGCGATGTGCATGCGTATGTTACAAGATATAGCAAAGATGGCTATCAAGGTACAACAAGAGGGACAACTTATGCTGATGGTTGGGATGAAACTACTTGGTATGTATTTGTTGGTACAAAACAA
>JAZUEE010000064.1:0-4622 GCA_045639985.1 Bacteroidales bacterium | reverse complement strand
TCCAGACGCAACTATAATCACTCCAATAACAGGTGTGGTCGGCGTTGATTGTGATGTCGAAATGAGAATAGACACCATCATTAAAACTCCATTTCCCGATGAGTTTTGCCTCGCTGATGCTTGATGAGCCGCCGGAGCCGCCGGAGCCACTGCCGCCGTTGTTGTCATCGTTCTTGTTGCAGGACGCGAATGTGAACATTGTGGCTGCCACAAAGAGCAGCATGGTGATTTTTTTGATGTTTTTGTACATAACTATATTGTTTATTGTTAATTATATTTATTATTTAGTTGTGTTTCTTTTTGATAACGATATTAATATCCATCTAAAAGACAATGCTATACACGTAAGGTATATAGGGAAGAGGATAATAACATTAGTGGTAATTGCAAATTGATAGTTCAAATAATCATAAATAATAACACCAAATAAGTGATTGAGTTTTGATACGCAAAAGGTATAGGTTTGGCATATTTCCCATCCATATCCGTTATAGTCATTATGTAATAAAACAAGCCCCAGGACAATATATAAACAGCTTAAAATCACTATATTTCTAATTCGTTTGATTGAAAAAACAGAAACTTGACATATAGCGTATATCGTAATTAATATAATGTCTTCTGCTCTTAATTCACTAAAAAGCCAGTCTGTGTATGATGGAACTGTCAAATAGCCAACAATACTCACCACGACATTAATTAGTGTCATATATATCACCAAAAGAGGCAATTGCGCTAGCCGTTTGTGTATTATGGTCTTTTTGCTATTCATATATATTATATTGCAATAGTTAGGGCAATTTCATTCCTGCAGATTTGTGATAATTTGAATAAACTGATGGTGGGCTATATAATTGTTCCTTTGGGAAGGATAGCCCATGTAAGAGTCCTCTTGCGTTATCGTAATGCATATCGTATGAAGGGTCGCTTACTGCTGTACCAGGATACTTCATCTCCTCATACTGTTCTCTTGCAAATTCGTACAGATGCCCCAAAATACTGCTTTTAACAATGCCCAAGGAATTGGCATTCTTTTGACCTCCTTTTTCCGAATAAAACTTCAAAGAGTATCCTGTCCCTTTTATTTCCGGAGATGTTTTTGTAATTCCACCTTTCCCTCCGGAATTATATGAATTTTTCCATGAAGTGATATATTTATCGGGATTTAACAGATGTGACTCCTTTGTAAACAAGGGATTATCTCCATTATATAATCGTACGTCATTCTCAACCTCTTTTCTGTCATATCCCAAATTTATCAAACCTTCAATATTTGCCTCTCTAATTGTAGTGGCCTCATCCCAGTCGTTTTTATTGTCGGTTATTCTACTCCAAGATGTGCCATTATCGTCCACGAAGGAACTTTCATGTCGATCTTCAAACCATTTATAATCACCAGTTGCGCTTTCGTAACCATCATATGACTGACCATCAGGATCGAAAAATATTACAGGATTCCAGTTGCAATATGCATACGGACTAATACTCGGGTACTTGTCCGCCATCGGGTCAACGCTGAGCCAGGAGGTCAGCACTTCACTCCAGTAGTACCTGGCTCCGTAATAGTGGAAGCCTGACTCATAGTCTTTTTCCTTGCCGTTGTAGGTGTAGATGCCGAGGCGGGGATAACGGGTCTCAGCGTAGTTCTGGATGTCGACCCAGTCTTCACCATATGGGAGATAGTTTAAGGTCTGAGTGACCTGTCCGGCATCGTTGGTGAGGTATGCGGTCGAGCCGAGATGGTCGGAGTGGTAGAAGAAAGCGGGTTCCGAGTCGTCACGCTCCGTCTCGTGGACGATAACCTCATAGAGGTCTATAGTGCTGCCCATATCTATCTCTATGCTGAGGCACTCATTGAAGGTGCGCTCTACGCTCTCATATTGTCTAACGGACTGCTGGTCATAGTCTTCGGCCAAGGCAGGAACGCGCTCTGCGATACTATCGAGGTTTATATTGCTGAACCCTCCACCTATCTTGCTACACACACGGTTGGTGCCTTCGAAGTAGTGCTTGGTATAGCGCTACTTGGTGAAGGTGATGAGGGCGGAAGCATAGAGCGTGGGGTATTTGAGGTGGGCACTATAACGGAGACCGACAGCATTCTGGCGTATATTGAGACTTGGTGAAGTAATTTTGAAATTTCGGTCGCCACCGGCTGCATAATTGTACCAAGCCGACATATCGCCGTTCTCGTCGGAATACTCCGTGTAACCCTGCAAGCGGTTGTCTTCGGTCCAACACAGGCGGCGGTCGTAGGCAGGCCCGCTAATGCAGCTGGACTTGATCAGGTTGCCGTTGGCATCCCATTCAAGATTATTGACGCTGCCAGACAGAGCATCCTGTACTGACCTTATGGCGAATGGGTTGCCCGACGACGGATAGGTGTAGTTGTTCTGATAATCCATCGGGTAGAGACCCGCCGTGGTGTTTATTCGCTGGCTTGTGACATTCTTCTTCAATATACGTCCAGCAGCGGAATATGTGTAGTCTGTCTCATAGCCAATACCCGTACCCTGGCAATTCATACCACCCTTCGAGTAGATGAGACGGTTGATATTGTCGTACTCGAAATATTGGTTGCGTGCATTGAGACCGTTATCGTCAATACTGATGATATTGCCCACGTTGTCATATTTGTAGGTGTTGTCCTGCAGCAACTGGCCTAACTGGGTAGAGTTGTCATAGAGACGGTTGAGGCGGCGGTTTGTCAAGTCATACTGATAATGCGTTTCCACACCGTTGCCGTCGAGTTGATACGTACGTTGTTCGAAGCAGTCGTAGTGGATAACGTCAACATAAACCGACAATGGCTGATTAGGCTTGGTGCCTTCGATATGGCGGACATTACCGCCGTGGTCGTAGCGATACGACACCTCCTCGAGGTCGGGGTAAGTGATACTTTGTACACGCCCCCAGCTGTCGTAACGCCATTGGGTCTCGAGGGTGAATGTGTTGTGAGAATGGGGCTGCACATAGGTATGGGCGTTATACTCGACATTGCCCATATTGTCATACTTGAAAGACTGTACACCCGTAGCGTCCTGCTGACGGACGAGGCGACCAGACTCATTGCCGTTGCCTGGAGCGCCATACTCGTACCACACGTTATTCCAAGGCCGGTTGGAGTAAGCGATTTGAACAGGTCGTGAATAGTCGTAGTCGTATTGGATATATTCGCCGCTGTTCTGTGTCTGCAAAACCATATTGCCCGCAGCATCGTAGTCCCAATGGGTGTGACCAGCTGACGGGTGGGTACGGTCGGTGCGTCGGCCGCCAAGGTCGTAGGTGTGAGTAGTTGGATTTCCTTCGGGGTCCTCCGATTGCTGAAGCTGACCGATAGCATCGTAGTAGAACATCGTGGTGCCACCCAAAGCGTCGGTAAGTTGGATGTTCAACCGGCGCGTGTCGGTAAAGATTTGAGAGGTGTGGTAGTTCTGGTCGGTAGCACTATTAAGGAAACGGTTGATGCTGTTGGCATCGGGAGCGATGGAATAGGCGTTGGTGGTGTAGGTGCCGTCGGCGAAGTTGGTTCGGACAGGGCGGTCGAGCCAGTCATACTGGGTTTCCGTGAAATAAGTGCTGGAAGTTGACGTATTCGGGTGGAAGTCGGGGATATACATAGAAATCGCCTCGCTGACAGGGAGGAACTCCTTGACTTTACGGCCGAGACCATCGTAATGCGCTGTGCCTCCCACAGCACGTTTCTCAATGCCGTTTTCGTCAATATCCTTCTTCACTTGGAAGATGCGACCGAGACCATCGCTGAATACAACCGTATTGATGTCGTTGCCGGGATTGTCGGGGTCGTAGTTGTGTGTGCGGGCCCACAGATAGTAGAGACTGCCAGTTGTGTAATTGTAGTAGATAGGAGAACCAATATCTACACGTTGGTTATACCAGTAGTCATACTTGACCGTATAGGGTATATTGCCCGCAATTTCCTTTGGCGCAATGATGGTGTCGGTACGCCCGTGGCAGTCGTAGGCATAGTGCATCTGGTTTCCTGCGATGTCGTAGGTGTTCACAGGCTTTTGCCAACGGAGTGAATAGTCGGCAGAACTGGAGTGGCCTTCGGCATTGGAGACAGAGACTGGCAAGGTGTTGGTCAGCAGGTCGTAGGAGTATTTAATCCAGTAGTTGTTGCCTCCGCCGAGGTCAGTTGCCGGTGTGATCACTTTTTCGACATTGCCATAAGGGTCGTACTCGTAGAAATAGACTGACTGCGGATTGGGGCTGTTGTCGATAGTGAGTTTTTCGAGGCTGCCCTCTGTGGTGTAGGTAGCTTCGCGGTGGCGATAGCCCGGGATGTCGAGTACAGAAACATTAGCCACGATATAGCGGGCAGGGTCAAGAGCATAGTCGATGTGGACGGTGTAGTCGTCAGACGGGTCGGCGATGTCTCCGAAATCGGCCACATCGGCAATGTTGCCAAATGCGTCGTAGGTGTATTCACGCTTGGTGGCGATGGTACCACCCGTACCTTCATTGTGGAAAGACTCTTCGACAGCCACTGCAGGCCATCCATCACCCTCGCACCAGGCAGGAGTGCCACCACCGAGGTAGTGTCCATCCACGAGGTCGGCATCGGCATAGGTATAGCGCGTTTCGACATAGGCGTTACC
>JAZUEE010000063.1:0-4666 GCA_045639985.1 Bacteroidales bacterium | reverse complement strand
CCATTTGCCCTGAGGATTTGTATTTGTTTGGAAACGACGGCACGGTGGCGTAGTCTATCGTCATTCGCTTGGCAAAATCCACGTTGAAATTGAGGCCGAACACGAAGTTGTGGCACGGGTTCTTGCCGTGTACTAAGAAGTTGACCGCGCCGGAAAGGTTGGGGAGCCAATATCCTTTCTGATGGAATTTCGGAATCTCGTAGGCGTAAGGTATGTTGTAACCGGTGCCGTCATTGTTTTGCAATATATAGTCCAAATAGTATTCTTCAAACACATACTCCCCCGTTTGAGCGTCAATGTAGATGTCTCCGAATGCGTCGTTAAGTAACTCCGCCCTATAGATCATTGGCCGTAAAGAAAGGCCCAATTCGCTTTGCACAAACATATTCCGATGAATTTTCTTGAGATAGTTTGCGTGCACCGAAAGGCCGGAAAACAGATGTATTATGGTCATATAATTGTCGGAAAGTGCATATCCTTGCGTCCCATTGGCCCATACGGTATCCGCAGGTACAGCGCCAAACAGACTCATGCTTTCTGGACGTCGAAACAGGCCTAACGGGATTCCGACGGAGAATCCCAATCCCTTCTGTAACGTGCAACTGTATTTTAAGGTGATTTCTGGAGAATAGGAACAGGCTATGGCTGGATTGATAGGGCCACTCCTGTCAACTGTCTTTCCTCCTACCGCGAATCCGTTGTTTATTGAAAGAGACACGGCGTGCGCCGGGCTGTTCAGGTCAAAGGTTGAGTATTCCAGCTCCTTTCTGTATTTTTTACGGAAAAACGTCTTTGGCAATCCCAAGAAGGCATAGCCCAGATTGATGCCGAAATAGGAAGAACCGTATGTGATGTCGCAATCGCGTCTGTCAAAAGGCGGTTGCAAGGAGAAGTATCCCTTATAACGGGGAACGAAGCCGATGTTGGCGTTGACACCCAATATGAAGTTGTTCCGTGGATTTCGTTTGGTGTGGAATAAGAAGTCTATTCCAAAAAGCAAATCAGGAACCCATTTTCTAATACATTTGCCGTTGGAAACATACATTATGGATGTAAGTTCTGGATTGGAAAAGGATGAATATTTTCCATATTGAATAAAACCTGATACATAAAAAGGAAAAGAAAGACCTAAAGAAGGTTGAATGAAGACCCGATTGGAAAGTAGATGAGTATAAGTCGCTTTTGCTTTCAAGCCAAAATAATCACAAATATAAGGAATAGCATATTCCAAGAAAAAATAGGGATTATCCGAAATTCCAGAAGATGCGTTGTTTCTCACCCTCATGCCAAAGATACTGGAAAACACTTCAAAATCTCCGCCAAATCCCGATTGGGTGGTAAACTGGTACCCTATGGAATATTCATTCCCGTATGCGCAAAGCGGAGCCCAGCCCAAAGCCGGATCGCAGTGATAGTTGAAATGGCCAGGAGGACGGATAGCGTTGTTATACTGGATGTTGAACGAATGAATAATCTTGTCCGCAAATTTATGGGAAACGCGAACGGTGTCTTTGGCCTGGGCCAGGATTGGAATGATAATGGCCAAAAGTAAAAGCGACTTATAGGGTTTCATAATAAAATGATTTATAATTCTGATGATTGCAGTTATATAAAATCGTAAAAACATTCTATATCCCAATAATAATCGTAATTACGAAACAAACATTCCCAGACAAAAAGCGAGGGGAGGCTTCTAAAAAGGTTCGTGGTCGAGATAAGTAAATCGACCACGAACAACTTAATAATGCCACATATTATAATGTTTGGTAGAATCTATATATATCATAATGGGTACAATATTTACAAATTTGTAATGAGAAGTACACTTTTTAAGAATTTGATTCGCATGATATTTGTCAATAATACCACCCTTGCTATTAATATGGTAACTGCTTCCTTTAAAACTAGTCACACGTATAATACTATCGTAGTATTGTTCGGAAGAAAAAAACAATGCAACATAGTTTTCCGAATAAGCAGACTCATTGCTTCGTTTAGAAAATAATTCTTCAAAATTATATGCACTTGCTTGACACCATTCCATGCCTACAAAGACATATATGGAATCAGACGCTTGTATTTTGCTGGAAAATTCTTTTACCGTTTCTGTATCTTTTGCATTCCAACAACTTGCAAATAAAAAAGGGGACACAAGCAGTACAATTAATATGAGCTTGAAATTATTCATCTAGTATTATGTATTAAGGCTTCTGTTTAAAAATTTTTGCGCAGTTCCTCTAAATTTCGTGAAGCCTGTTAGTCAAAATTCAAAGCGAACAGCGTGGCAAAGATTAGAGAAAGAAATACTTTTTTCAGCATTTAATATGCGGAAATATACTATCTTTGCCGCCCGTTTCGCTTTCACGTGCCTCGCTTCAGACAACGGCGAGATTGAACGCATAACACAATGCCATACGGATGCATTTCACAATGCAGGGATTTCGGTTTTCTCCTGCTAAAAAGAATCGTCGATTTCCCTGCAAGGGCATCTGTTTCCTCCACCGCCGGCGCACGCTGAAACGGCAGAGGACTTATCCAAGGAAATGATTCTTGCCCAACACAAAGATATCACCTTTCGGGCGAAAAGTTACCATATCTTTACATTCGGGCTCCATAATGAGAGATATTTAAGAGTTATTTTGTCAAAAAAGACGGGGCAAAGATAGAGCTTTTTTTAATACGAAAATCCCACCCCCCCCACTTCGTTTTTTTTATTAACAGCTATTCATAAGTTGTACGTAGAGTTGTATGACTTCATCTTATAATGCTCATTTTTTACTTTCAAAAGTAAAAAAAGGCTGTTCTTTTTAACTTTCAAAAGTGAAATTTGCAAACACACATTTTTTATGAAAACTAAATTCGTTTTCACAACCTTGCCTTCCCGATTTCCGAAAGTTGAACAAAAGCCACTTCCCCGTTCTTGTTTTTCTTATCCTGAAGGAAGTAGGGACTCAGTTGGCGTTCCAATGCTTCGCTATATGCCGGAACTTCAAAATGACTGCGGATGAGTTTTTCCACTAACAGAAAATCCTCCATTGGAAAATGTCCTTCCTGGGCCGCCTTCTGGCATTCGAAAAGTATTCCGATGGCGACGGCAATGCCGTGCGGAATAGGTTCGCCTTGGGCGGCGCACATACTCTCTATCGCGTGACCGTACGTGTGCCCGAAGTTCAAGACGTGGCGCTCTCTAACATCATCGGGATCTATGGCTACAATCCTGTTCTTGTATTCTACGCAAGTGCTAATCCATTCAGGGCGAATACATTTTGCAGACAATTTGTCTATTTGCAGCAATTCGTCAAAGAGCGGCCGGGAGGCGATGAGGGCGTACTTGACAAGCTCGCCGAAGCCGCTGAGCAGTTCGCTTTCGGGAAGGGTGCGTAATAGCGTAAGGTCGGCGGGCACCACGAAGTCGGGTTGGCGGATGAGCCCCACACAGTTTTTGATATGGTCGAGGTTGACGGCCGTCTTGCCGCCGATGGCCGCGTCAATCATCGCCAAAAGCGTGGTCGGGAAATTCACGCAGCGCACGCCGCGCTTGTAGGTGGCAGCCACAAAGCCGCCGAGGTCGCAGACCATCCCGCCACCGAAGTTGACGATGACGAGGTTCTTGTCGTACTGTTTCTCTAACAGCTGCTGCCAGATGGCCGTCGCCTGCTCGATGCTCTTGTGCCGCTCGCCCGCGGGCACCACGATTTTCTCTACGGAAAAATGCTGTGCCAAAGCATCTAAATAGCGCGGATAGAGCGCATCGAGGTTGCTGTCGGTCAGCACCACGACTTGCCGCGCAGATTGTTCCTGCAGGAAATTCAGCAGGGCATTGATGGCGTTATTCGTTGTATATTTTTCCATTCCAAAGATCGATTAAAAATTCGCGCACAGGGATTATTTCTATATTTTCGTGACGGCGACGATTTTTGTCCAAGGAAACCATAATCAATCTGGCTTCGGGATAATCTGTTGCAAAGGAACGCAAACCTCCCAGCTGGTTATTTCTCACTTCTTGACTGGATTTGATTTCTATGGCGACTTGTGCATTCCCCAACACGGCATCAACTTCCATACCGGAGCCTGTCCGCCAATAGGAAAGTGCGTTGTCGTACTGCATATATCCCATATACGCAATCAATTCAAGCATGACAAATTGTTCAAAAGCATGACCATATTCAGGAGAACCCCGGTGCAAGTGCGAACGATGGAGCAGGTAGTTGGTGATGCCGACATCAAACATATAAAACTTGGATGTCTGTATTAATTTTCGTTTGACAACCTTAGTGTATGCGGGAACCGTATAACCGATCAATGTATCCGATAAAATCTCAAAATAGGACTTAACAGTCACGGCGGAAACACCGCAATCGGAAGCAACATTGTTATAGGAAAGCAATTCGCCACTGGTCAGGGCTGCGGCTTCCAGAAATCGTGTAAAAGCGGGAAGATTCCGAACCAAAGCTTCGGCAATGATTTCGGTTTGCAAATAATTGCCGACATATCCTCTGATTCGTCTGCTGGCATCTTCCACTAAATAATGGCGGGGTAGCATACCGTTGTTGATGGCTCTGTCCAAATCAAAGTCTGGAATTTCAGCACTGACCAGAGGAAACATATAATTAGTAAGCGCACGTCCGCCCAAGAGATTCACGCCTTTGTTGCGCAACTTGCGAGC
>JAZUEE010000062.1:0-6412 GCA_045639985.1 Bacteroidales bacterium | reverse complement strand
TAAGTTGTCTTCCTAAGACCGCTTGGCCTCCGACTTCCACCGTCATTCTTCTAAACGGCACCTCAGAAGTCAAGCGCTTTGAAGGGAACATCGGTTCCGAAGAAGAAATTGAAAATTGGCTGTTACAAAATCAATAAAAATATTCATCAGGCCTACTTCCTCACCCAAGATTTTCCCCATTATGTTCGTTTATCATTAAAACATTTATCATTAAAACATCAACTTATGAAGAAACGAATTCCTATTTTACTGTTCTGCCTGATTTTAACGGTATCACTATCCGCGCAGCGACTAAACGAGCGCAATTATCAGCGGAAATGCCGAGTGCTGAACTATATGTTCCAATTGTCGCCTAATTGTTGGATAGACAAGTGGGAGATTTCTATTCTGGATTGGATGGAATATCAATTTTGGTTGGAACAAATTTACGGAAAAGATTCCGAAGAATATCGGGCATCATTGCCAGATACCGATATCATTGCCCGGCAGTACCCTTCTCCTATTTCAGAGAATATTCGCCGCCCTGTCTATGTCCGTTTTCCGATGTGCGGCATCGACTCTGCGCAGGCGCGCGCCTACTGCCGCTGGCGCACCGACCGCGTGGCAGAAAATATGCTGGTGCTAATGAAACGTATGGAATACGATGAGCATCAAACCCCCGAAAGCGCCTTTTCCGTGGAAAAATATGAGAATACTGACAGTTTGAAATTCCCCTATTTCGACCTCCCCACCAAGGAAATTGAGACGCGCTACGGATTCCGATGCGTGGCATCCTGGCGTCCTTAGGCCCAAACCGTTCTGACGCGGCAAACTTCAATATTGTCCCGTTCCGAATAGATGGAGCAGATAAAATCATTGGGCGCGATTTTCTTTTTGCGCACGGCGTACCTGTCGTCTGCGTGTGTCTGCTGCAAATAGTTGATAGACAAAAATGTCAGTTCGTGTGTGCGGTGGAAGGCATTATCAAAACTGTCCATCACCCACGTCACATACGCGGAGTTGTTGGCGTGGCGGTTCATATCGATGTTGGAATACACTACGGGATAGAAGATGGCGTCCACATCGTCAACGGCTTGGCGCAGACGGGATGCCGGCTTCTCGATGGCATGCAAATCAAGTTGGTTTTGGAGCAGCGGCTCATACTGTTCCAAGAAGACCGGTTTTCCCTCCAAGTCCAAAATCACCCAGTTGGAAGTTGCCCGTACCAGAATCTCACCGTCAAGCGTTTCAATCTGGTGGTCACGGGGCTGGATTAGTTGGGAGTGTTTCTTCCCCCACGTGGAAATCTCAATTTGCTCGTGCCAGCGCGGCCGGCGATGAATTTCGACATCCATTCGCGACAATGCCCAAAACTGGTTCCTTTCGTGCAGGAAATCCCATCCGATGCCCACTTTGGCGACGTGATTCACCGCCACCTCCTGCATCAGGTTAAACAAAAACGTCGGGGTCACTTTTAGCTGTCCGTCAACCATATAGGACGCGATGGAAGTCTTTTCGCAATAGGTATTTTCTCTTTGCTGCATAATTAAAAATCAAAGCGGCAAAAGTAATAATAATGCGATAATGTGATAATATGATAATGCGATAATGAGTAAACTGTGTGCTATTAACTATTCATGTTTTTCATAATTTTTCTTCAAAAAGAGACCGTACGTATCGGGATTTTGTTGATATTTGCGCGCTTTTTAAAATAAGGTATAATATGTTTACAGGTATCATTGAAAAAACAGGAAAAATCATTAATATTGAGAAAGATAGAACCAATTGTAATTTCACATTAGAAGTAGATTTCGCTGAGGAATTGGCCATTGACCAGAGTATGGCACACGATGGTTGTTGCCTCACCGTAGTGAAATTGGACAAGGAGAAAAAGCAATACGTTGTCACCGCCATGGAAGAAACGATGTTGAAAACGAACCTTGGGCGTTGGAAAGTTGGCGACGAAGTAAACTTGGAACGAAGCATGAAAATGGATGGTCGCTTTGACGGCCACATCGTACAAGGCCATGTGGATCAAACGGCGACATGCGAAAAGGTAGTGGATGAAGACGGCAGTTGGCGTTTCTATTTCACCTACGATTCAACCAAAAACAATTTCACCGTACCCAAAGGTTCCATTTCCGTCAACGGCGTGAGTCTTACGATCGTCGATTCTGAAAAAGGAAAATTCTCCGTGGCAATTATTCCCTACACGTACAAAGTCACGAATTTCCACAACTTCAAACCAGGTACCATGGTAAACATCGAATTTGATGTCTTCGGAAAATATGTCCAGCATCTAATTGAAGAATATTTTGCACAACAAGGAAAATAAAACAAAACATTTTCCGTTGTATGTTTCTCTAATTTTTGAAAACTGACAACTTATTGAATTTGAAAAAGATAATACAATTTCACGCAATAATCTTTCTGAGTATCCTCGTAATATTAGTGGGGATAACGGGATGCTCTACATCTAAAAACACATTTCCGAATCGGGCATATCACAATATCACATGCCGATACAATGTGCTTTGGAACGGCCAACAAGCCATGAAACAAGCCGAGTTGGAAATGGCCAAACTTTCCAAAGACAACTACACAACCACTTTACCGGTTTACAATTATCCCGCAAAATCCGATATTGGATCTGCCCTTCCCTATCTGGATAGAACCATTGAGAAATCCTCTAAAGCCATCTACAAGCATTCCATGCTAATTCGAGGCAAAGAGTATGTCAAAACCATTGACGACGCCTATTTAATTATGGGCAAGGCCTATTTTCACAAGCAGGATTACGTTCAAGCACAACGTGTATTCACCTACATTACGCACAACTATCCCAAGGGAAACACCTTTAACGAAGCATCCATCCTATTAGCCCGTACCGCCATGAGGCAGGAGTATTTTGCTTCCGCAGACGAGCAATTGGAGAATTTGCACTATTTGGCCACCAACAAGAAAAACAAACAATTCAACGTCCTTTTTAATGCGGCCAAAGCAGAATATCACCTTACCGCACCAGACGGCGACCTGCAAGAAGCTATCGACTATTTAAACAATGCTATCGACGCCCACCCCAAAAGAGAATTCAACGCTCGCCTCCACCTCATCCTCGGAGAGCTGTATGAAAAGATGGGGCAACAGGAAGAAGCCATAAAGAATTTCAAACAGGTCATCAAAAAATCGTCCACATACGAAATGGTCTTTTGCGCACAAATGCATTTGGCTACCAATTACGATGGGACAACCTCTTCCAGAAATGCCATCATGCGGCAATTCAAAAAGATGCTTGAAGAGACCAAAAATGCAAATTTTAAAGACCAGATATACTATGCTTGTTCTGAAATCGCCCGCATTGACGAAAATGACACGCTTCGGAAAAGCTATTTGGCAAAGTCCGTGGCTTCATCCACCGAAAACAATTACCAACGCACCTTTTCGAGCTTAACGTTGGCTGATTTGTATTTTGCAGAAGACGACTATCGCAAAGCGCAGGCATATTATGATACGGCGGCTCTCAGTATTCCCAAAAACTATCCCGACTATGATCAAATCATCAAAAAAGCAAACGTACTCAAAGATTTGGTCTTAAAGTTGGACGAAATAGACCTTCAAGACAGCTTGCAGCGCATTGCCAAGATGCCCGAAGGCAAACGTATGGCGTGGGTACGCAAAATGATTGCTGACTATACGGAAGCCGAACGCAAAGCGGCCGCAGAAGAGGCCGAACGCATGTTGGCCCTTCAAAATGCCTCATCCTACACCAATATCAATGCCAACACCTCCAATGGCAAATGGTATTTCTATAACCAATCCTTGGTAACTGCCGGCCAACAGGACTTCTACAGACGTTGGGGAAATCGTAAGCTGGAGGACAACTGGTTTATCAGCAACAAAACACAAATCTCCTTCGACGACTTAGCCGTCATGAATGACCCCAATGCCGAAAAAGACGCGGTTGAATACGATGAAGACGGCAATCCAATTCCCAAACGGGAAACAGATCCCAAGAAAGAGGCCTATTACCTTCAAGACCTTCCTCTCACACCTGGCGCTATTGACACTTCCAATGCCATCATTGCCTCCGATTTGTATGAAGCCGGTTATATTTATCAAGACCTGTTGAAAGATATTCCAAGAGCGTGCGCATCCTTTGAATCACTTATTTCTCGTTTCCCAACAAGCGAATACGCACTGCCCAGCACCTACCTGCTGTATCTGCTTTACAAAGGATATAACAACGATAAGTCCAATCATTTCAAAGAACTTTTGCTTACAAAATATCCAGACACCGATTATGCGAAGTTAATCCAAGATCCCCAATATTACGAAAAACTTGCCGCAAAACAAAAAGAATTGGAAACTCAATATGAACGTGTTTACAGTGACTTCAACAACAAACAATGGCGAAATGTGGTTCAAGCAGCCAACTCGTCTATTCCGTTGTGTACAGATGAAACGTTAAAAGCCAAATACAGCTACGTACGTGCCGTTTCATTAGGGCAACTTTACAATACGGACACCCTCATCAACCGTCTCAACCAAGTTGTGTCCGAATTTCCAAACACTCAAATTGCCGAACTTGCAAAAGTTTATCTTTCCAATTTTGAGCCAAAAAAACTTCCTGCTGAAGAATCAAAAACATCTTCCCCTACTACAGGTAACACTCCGAGACCAACCGTAAACCATCGCAACCCGTTCTCCTATAATGCAGAGGAAATGCACTATGTCATTTTACTTGTTACAACGGCAAAATTACCGGTACAAACAGTCAAACAGAATCTTGCTACTTTTAACAAAACCTATTTTAGTCTCCAGCGCTTTAACGTGAACAGTTTTTATATCAACAACACCCAGCAGATGGTTACCATTGCCAAATTCAATAATGCGGAGACGGCCCTTGAGTATTACAACATTCTTGTCAAAAACGAGACGTTCACACAAGACATCGCCATACAGAACATAATTCCTTACGTCATATCCTCTACAAACTACACGACTTACTACAACAACCAAGAAGGACGGTCTTTCTATGACGCATTCTTCCAAGAAAATTATCTTAAAAACAATAAATAATCGAATATTAACAAACCCCATAATTATGAAAGAAACTGATACTCGAGAAATCAACGCTATCAATATCATTGCACAAGGTACACAATTAGAGGGCAACATCCTTACGAATGGCGACTGCCGCATAGACGGTGTTGTCAAAGGGAATGTCACCTCCAAAGCAAAAATCATCATTGGCCGAAGCGGTAAGGTGGAAGGCAACATTACCTGTTCCAATATTGATATTGAGGGAACAATTAATGCCGAAACTTTGAGCATCAACGAGCTTGTTTTTCTGAAAGAGACAGCCAATGTCGTTGGCAATATCATAGCTGGAAAAATCGCTATTGAACCCGGCGCCGAGTTTTCCGGAAACTGTAAAATGCACAACCAGAAATCGGCAACGCATTCCGTTTCCCAACAATCTGAACAAAAATAGGACGACTGTATGTCCCAAAATAATCGGAGGAAATTAGACGCACTCAACAACTACGCCTACTATTCCAACATGGGAATAGAAATGGGTGTTATTATTGCCGCAGGTGTCTTTGGCGGAGTAAAGTTAGACCAACATCTTCACAGTTCTCCCCTGTTCACCTTGATTTTATCATTGGGTTCCGTCGCCATCGCTCTCTACATTATGATTAAGACACTACTCCATCCCAAAAACAAGAAGAAAAATGAGTCAGAAGATACCCATTAAAAAGTTCTCATTTCGAATCATTGTCTTCTCCGCCATCATTGCCGCATTGACAGTGATTTTCCAATGGTTGTGTCCCGCATACGCATCACCCGCACTACCTTTCATCGTGCTGTTCTTCTTTGTCATCACATTGACAACCATCTATATCGTACTTCGCAACACCACCGGAACAGACGGACGGAAATTCGTGTCCAGCTATATGCTATCACGCATCATCAAGATTTTTTCCTGTCTTATCTTCCTCGTACTTTATCTGTTGCTGAATAAAAACGACTCTTTGCGCTTCGCCATATCCTTCCTCGTCATCTACTTCCTCTACTCCATCTTCGAAGTCGTTGTGCTGAAGAAGGAGAACCAAGAGCTCTCCAAGTAGATTTCAGGTTTAATATTATCAACTTCGTTTCTTAATTCTCCCTTCAGTTCACCGTTCACTAATCACAGCTCACCATATATGAATACGTCAAGAAAACTCAAAGAAGACTTGTTTTACATTGGGGCCTCTGACAGAAGATTGGCTCTTTTTGAAAATATGATGCCCATTCCAAGAGGCGTGTCTTATAATTCATACATCTTGTTGGACGACAAAACCGTGCTTTTGGACACGGCCGACAACTCCGTTGCCGCACAATGCGCCGAAAGTGCCGAATGCGTCGGCGGAGAACAAGATTTTGTATT
>JAZUEE010000061.1:0-3424 GCA_045639985.1 Bacteroidales bacterium | reverse complement strand
TGCGGATGACATTGTCTGTTTTGCTCAAGGATTCCGTAATGGCTTTCCAAAAAGTCTTTCTGGTGAAATCTTCATTTCGTAGTGTTGGGTGGCATTCAGCATCACCTGCGGAGAAAAACGGCAATATTCTCCGCAAATTTGCGGAGAATAAAACAGAAAGCAGTATTATTTAACTGAAACACAGCATTATAACCGCAAATATGGTATTAGTTAGTGTAGCAGGTAAAGCGCCATTCCCCGCTGCAAGGCGTACTCGGCATTTTCGGGTATGACGATGGGAAGAAATCCTTGCATTTCTTTTTCAAGTGCGTTTTGCAAATCGGGATACAAATGGAGTTTCCCCGTGATGTAAAAGGCCTCCGGGTGACTTTCTTTACATCGCTTGACGAATTCCAGGATTTGCTCTGCAACATCTTGGACTGTTGCCGCATAGCGTGCCGACACGAACTCCAAACTTTCCTTCACTTCAACATCACATTGTACGTAAATATCTTTTCCAGACAAAGTGATGATTCTATCTTTAGCCTTGCCTTTTCTGAAATCTTCCAAGTTACATGCAAGATCAGCCAAGTCGTCATCGTACATATCAATATTGAATATTCTGCGCACAATGCCTGCCAGACTTCTATCCCAAAAAAGCTGGAAGAACTGCCAAGAATAATTGTTTCGCGCATCCTGAGTTATCATAGCCACAGAGAAGTACTTGTTTTGGAGATTGAGCAGGATGAAACGTTCCGTTAGCGGTTGCGAAAGACCGCGTGCCGCCAACACTTCCTCGTGCTCGATGGTGATATTTTCACGAGGCAAGGTAGGAAAGCTCTCCTCAATTTTCGGATTCGCAAAGGTATATGAAACCACTATGCGTGTGGCATTGGGATTGGCAAAGGAGATTTTGCCGTCTTCGATGAAAATGAAATTGTCGGGATCGCCGCCCAAAGAGATGGCGAATGGGGCTGTACAAGCTAAGCAGCGGGAAATTCTTAGCCTATACAAGTGGGACATCAGTCAATACGACCCCAAAAACAAACTTTATATTAACGACATTTTCGACATCCTTCCTTCTGAACTTGATGCCAAGAACAAGCGATTCGTTCTGAAGACCTTAAATGAGCATAGTCGATTTTCAAGATACGAGAATGGATTTATTTGGCTTCAAAACGCAGGAGTCGCCCTTCCCACTTATAATGTAGAAGCACCTACACCACCGCTAAAATTGGAAGAACAACGGAACCTATTCAAGCTGTTTTCCAACGATGTCGGCCTTTTAGCGGTTCAGTACGCACAAGATATCGCACTGAAAATTTTGCGTGGGGAAGTCAACCTCAACTATGGCGCTATCTATGAGAATTTTATAGCCCAAGAGTTGAAGGCTCACGGATATAGCTTATATTATTTCAATAGCAAGAAGCAGGGCGAAGTGGATTTTCTCTTGGAGGATGACGCTAAAATCACACCTGTGGAAGTAAAGTCAGGTAAAGATTATAATCGACATCGGGCTCTCAACAACATTATGGACAACGAGTTGTACAATATTGCCCAGGCTATTATTCTAACTTGCGACAATGTTAAACAAGAGGAAAAGCTATCATATCTTCCCATCTATATGGTGATGTTTATACAAAAGCATCAACCATCCAAAGATATGATTTACAAAATCGAAATTCCTACAATCTCGTTGTAAAACAGGCAGCAACGCAAAAATTTTGCGCCCTTACTATAACATCGCAGCCATATACATCGGCAAACAGACCAAATCTTTTTCTTTTCGCATATCTTTGGTATAAAGCATATAACTGGTCAAAATCCGAGAGGAATATTTTTGAATAATTCCGACTGCCTTCTTCCGTCGGCCAAGTATGGTAAAACAATTTGTTTCCAGCCGAAGCAAGCATTTGTGCAACAACATTTTCATAAACGTAACCCAAATCTGTAGCTAATTTGTCGCTCAGCAACTTTTCGTAAATTTTGTTTTCCACACTTTCGCCATCCCAAAAAGCCATCGTGACAAACAGTCCCGTATCGCAACAATAAATTTTGAACTGGTTTGGATTTTGATGCAATGTCAAACCCACGCTTGGATCATTGCTATGGAGAGCGACCAACGTGGTCATGGAGTCTTTTAAAATGGCAAGTTGGTTTTGCAAACGTTCAACACGACCTCCTTCAATAACACTACTCACTTTGTATCGGGAGGCATTACTGTTCAACTGGGCGGGAATGGAACGAAACATCATTGATGTTTTTCCCGATGGATCCAACTCGTAAAAATCTTCTTCATACAAATCCAATATAGTACGCTTTATCTGGTCAACGCGCATAAAATCCAAAGTCTCCAAATACATATCGATGGCTTGCGGCATTCCTCCAACCAGCATATATAATCGGAAATCACGCATCAGCTTGCGATTCACGTCGTCGCCCAAAGGCTTCCACTCACGAAAGACCTGTCGTAACATCGGGATTGTCACCTCATCACCCAAAGCCCAGCGGAACTCTTCATAATCCATAGGGTACATTTTTACATATTCCTCTTCCGAAGGAATGAGAAAGCTTGATTGCGATTTTTCCACAGACTTTTCACTGTAGGTGATGCTTTGGAAAAGTCAATGAGTAAATAAGTTTCATACTCTTGTTTTGCGAATTGCTCCACTATGGTAGATTTCCCAATTCGAAGAGCCCCTTCTGTCAAAAGAGCAGTTCTGCCATTTTGTTCATGCTTCCAACGGAGCATTCTGTCATAAATTTTGCGCTTGAATATTCTTTGCATAGCTTCAATTATGAATAAGGCTGCAAAAACACTCAAATAAATTGAATATCAAAATATTACTACAAACATTGTCAAAAATCGCAAACTTTCAATTGTAGAAAATGTCAAAAATCGCAAAGGTTGAAACGCTACAATATTTTCAACGCTATTGCCGCACAGGCCTCCGCATCGGCTAAGGCGTGATGATGATGCTGCAAGTCATACCCGCAACGCGCGGCAATCACATCCAGATTGTGCCGAATGCCGGGCCACAGCTTCTTGGATTTCTGCAACGTACAGTGAAAAGTATAGTCCGGGTAGTCCATCTGGTAACAGCGGAACACGGCTTTCAGACAGTTCTCGTCAAAAGCCTTGTTGTGCGCCACGAGCGGCAGACCGGTGATTTTCGGTTCTATCTGTTTCCACACCTCCGGAAAGACGGGCGCGTTGGCAGTGTCCTGCACTGAAAGCCCATTCACCTCCGAACAAACGGAGTTGTAATATTCAGGTTCCGGCTTGATGAGCGAGTAGAACTCGTCCACCTTCTCACCGTTTCGGTAAACCACCACACCCACACTGCAGACGGAGGTGCGCTGGAAGTTGGCGGTTTCAAAATCTATGGCTGCAAAATCTTTCATTTTTTTATTTAGAATGGATATCGAATTTTCAGATACTGAA
>JAZUEE010000060.1:0-5390 GCA_045639985.1 Bacteroidales bacterium | reverse complement strand
TCCTCATCGCCACGTTTGATTACGGCACCAGACGGGACATTGGCCACCGTACCCAATTCCGAAATCTCACCCGTCACAGTTACACTGAACAGCGTGTCACCCTCAACCAGCGTGCCGGCGGAGATAAACGCGCTGTCGGCGGTCAGTGGCGTACCATCAAAGACCTTCATGCTGTCAACGGCTTTGATGGTGATGGCGCGTCTGTATATACCGAGGCTGCCCGTGGTGGTGGTCACGTTGTTGTACCAGTCGCTGTGCGTCAGCGCATAGTTGAAGGTGTTGGCTATCGTATCCGCATTTTGCAGAGTAGCGGCATCGGTTATTGTCAGCGTATCAAGGGTCGGGATCACATACTTGTAAGTTCCAGCTGTTGCGCCGCAGGTCGTGCAGGCGGAAACGGCCGAACCGTTGTAGGTCACCGTATAGCTTTCGCAGGTGTGCGTAGCGGCATCGTATTCGGTATAGCAGTCGCCGGAGGCGATGACGATCCTGTTCGTGTCCTTGGCAACCGTCAGCGTGCCCTTTGCAAAGGTGACATCGTAGTTGTTCGTCACGACCTCTTCGCCGCGCTTGATGACCACGGCGGTCACCGTGTTGTCGGCGGTGCCGGGTTCTGTAATCGTGCCTGTCACGGTCGCATCAAACAGCGTGTCGCCATCTGCCAGTGTGCCGACGGAGACAAAGACGCTGTCGGCGGTCAGCGGCATGCCGTCAAAGACCTTCGTGCTGTCAACGGCTTTGATGGTGACGGCGCGCTTCGAGATTCCGAGGCTGCCCGTGGTGGTGGACACGTTGTCGTACCAGTCGCGGTGCGTCAGCGTATAGTTGAAGGTGTTGGCTATCGTATCCACATTTTGCAGCGTGGCGGCATTGGATACCGTCACCGTGTCGCCTGTCGGGATTACATATTTGTACGTGCCGGAAGTTGCGCCGCAGGATGTGCAGGCAGAAACATCCGAACCGTTGTATGTCACCGTGTAGCTTCCGCAGGTGTGCGTAGCGCCGTCGTACTCGGTATAGCAATTGCCGGAGGCGATGACGATCTTGTTCGTGTCGTTGGCAACCGTCAGCGTGCCGTTGGCAAAGGTGACATCGTAGTTGTTCGTCACAACTTCGTCACCGCGCTTGATGACCACGGCGGTCACCGTGTTGTCGGGGGTGCCGGGAGCCGTGATCGTACCCGTGACAGTGGCACTGAACAGCGTGTCACCCTCAGCCAGCGTGCCGGCGGAGACAAACGCGCTGTCGGCGGTCAGCGGCGTGCCGTCAAACACCTTCGTGCTGTCAACGGCCTTGATGGTAATCGGGAGTTTCGTAATCTCGAAGCCGCCGAATGTAGTTACTACAAAATTATTATAGTAATTGCCGTGCGTAATTGTATAATCAAACGTATTAGCCACGCTGTCCACATTGCGTAGGGTCACGGGATTGGAGACCGTCACCGTATCGCCCGTGGGCAAGACATATTCGAACGTTCCAGGTGCCGGCGTACAAGTTCCACACTCTTCAACAACACTACCACCGTATTTCAGCACATATTCGGCGCAGATTTGTTCTTCGCCATTATAGACCTTTTCGCAATTATTAGAAAGGATGGCTATCGTATCCGGAACCACGTGCAACACGCATATAGTAGAGGTTATCGTCTTGGAAGAGAAACAGCCGTTGATTGTGTCATACGCGTGGACATCCACATTATATGTATGTTCTCCCACCGAAAGTGTTGATGGAACAGCATAAACGGAAGAGGTTGCCCCTATGATGGAATCGCCGTTATGATACCATTGGTATAAAACCATCGAATTTTCAGGAGTGGAGACTGTCACGCCCAGTTCAGTTGATTCACCGAAGAGCACGCTGTCTGCGGCAGGCAAATCGTTTATCATTGTTACTATAGGCAAGGCAATAACCGTCACTTCTGCTGGAGCCATTTCTGAGAGAGATAATCGAGCGAGATCAAACGAACAGAGTTGGTCGTTTCGAACCACCACATAGTAGGTGGTGTCTTTCATCTGGTTTGCGGATTCGAAAACGGACACGCCATCGTTCTCTCTAACGGTGTCCTGTTTCAGAATCCGCGTGCCGCTGCCGTCCAACCAGGTGAAGTACTGCGGTATTGGCAATGGCGAGCTTGCCTCCAGATGCACAGTCCCTCCGTAGCAGACGGTTGTATTGCTGACAGAGACATCTTCTACCCTCGTCATTTCTCCCATCGTCACCGTTGCCTTTTCCAACCATGGAAACACAATCATCGGTTCCGTGCTCATTGTGCAACCTAAGTCTTTGGTGGCCATAACGTAGTACGAAGAATCTGAAATTTGGTTTTGAGGCTTGAAAACAGAGGCTGTGCCCGCAGCCAACGTGTCGCGTTGCAGTTCGGCCGACAAGTCTTTATTCCACCAAGAATAAACAACCTGTCTTTCTGTTTCGGCTAAGGCGGTCAACGTGGCTTCGTTTCCGTAGCACACCACGTCATCTGTTGTGACCACATCGTCCAACAGACGGGCAATATTGATCACGCTGACATTTGAACTTGGAACCGTTCCCATCTTGTCTGTGGTAACATAGCCCTGCCAAGATGGGATTTCAGACTCATTGTCTGTTTGTCTCCAAATTGTCAGCACATTTCCCGTAGAGACATAGGTGTAGGGCTCATTCAAGCCGCCTACGGTTATCTTATAATATTCTTCATCCGTACTTTCACCTTCGTATATGTGTAACGAACCAAAATGGGTGTCATCTCCATTTATCCGGTCTAAATGCAGAACGATGTGTCCCTCTTCTACTTTGAAAGTATGTTTCACATCCATATTCGTCAGGGCTTCGTCTGACAACTTAACGATGTCATCACTTTCGAGCAGAGTTGTCCCCTCCTCATTCAATATGATTTCCGAAATGTTGTTTTTATTGAACAAGACCGGTTTGACCGGGCAGTTGGGTACATCGGTTACAAAAACCCGATACTGAGAGTCAGCCATTTGGCCGGCTAATGAGAATACAGATTGGGAACTATCATCTATCGTATCTTTTTGCAGCACTTCCGTAAGATACTCATTCATCCAAGTATAATAGAGCGTTCCTGCCGTCTGGGAGGATGCGGTCAAGGTGGCATCCAAGCCGTAGCACACCGTGTCGTTTGTGGTCACCACGTCTGTCAACAGAGCGGGCAGGCGCAGGGAGACCTTCACGGGAGTCATTTCGGAGGAAGGCAGAGCCGCGATATCAAAGGGGCAATTCTCATTATTTTGGGCAACGACATAGTAGGTGGTGTCCTTCGTCTGGTTTTCGGGTTCGAAGACTGACACACCGCCAATCTCACGCACGGTGTCCTGTTGCAGAATCCGCGTGCCGCTTCCGTCCAGCCAGATGAAGTACTGCGGTATTTGCAAGGACGACCTTGCCTCCAGATGCGCAGTTCCTCCGTAGCAGACGGTGTCGCCTTCGGCGGACACATTCTCTGCCCTCGCCATTTCTCCCATTGTCACTGTTGAGGTTGACCTATGCACCGGCACATCCGTGGTGACATAGCCCTTCCAGCCTAAATTTTGCGAATAAACAACCGTCCGCCAACGCACCATCAGACTGTTACCCGTGGAGACGAAATCTGCAGACCCACGCTCGCCAGATATATCAGCCATGCAACGGGCACTTGTACTCTCTCCATCATAAATGTACAAATGGTCGTAATCTTCGCTTGCAAATTCATCAAGATGGAGGACGATGTGGCCCCTACTCGTGGTAAAGGTATGTTTCACATTCCGATTGAGAGCGTAATCTCCTTCGGGACCGCCATCATCATAGAACGGGATAGTATCCATAGCGGAAAGCTGTGTCGTCAGATTGTTCTTTTCCGCATTCAGACAAAAATCCTGATGTGCATATTTTTCCTTAACCGATTCAAAATCTATCGGGCAACCAATACCTTGGGTTGCCACCACGTAGTACAGGGAGTCTGAGATTTGGTTTGGCGATGTAAATACAGATCCCTCGCCTGCCGCTATCGTGTCGCGTTGCAGCACGGTGGTCAGGTCCTTATCCAACCACGCATACACGGCTGCACTTTCCGCATTGGAGACAGCCGTCAACGTGGCCGCATTGCCCGGACATACCACTGCGTTGGTAGTGACCACGTCAACAGACAAAGGCGCGTAATCGACCACCCTCACACTCGGACTTTGGATGGGTGTTCCCCCTGCAAAGATGCGTCCTTTCCACCCAGGAGCCACGGTACCAGAATACCAGGACACGGTCAAAGTATTTCCTGTGGAGACAAATTCTGTTGGTCCTTTCAAGTCTTCTACGTACATACTACCAACATACAGTTCATCATCTTCATTAATCCTACATTCATCCAACTGCAAAACTATATGCCCTTCATCTGCTATGAATGTATGTTCCACATCCATATACTGAGCGTAGTTTCCATCGGGGCCGCCATCGTCATAGAAGAAGACCGTATCCAGCATTCCGACATTCGTTGTTCCTCCATCTGCGTTCCTATCCAGCCAGAGTTCCGACATCTGTTTTTTCTCAAACGACACAGGCTGTACGGGGCAGTTGGCTTCCGTTGAAGCCACCACCTGGAACTGCGCATCCGCCGTTTGATTGGGCAGACTGAGCACGGAGGATGCCCCATTGCTTATCGTATCCCGTTGCAGTACAGCAGAAAAATCCGCATTCATCCAAGTATAATAGATGGTGCCTTCCGTATTGGAAGTGGCCGTCAATCGGGCTTCTGAACCATAGCACACGACATCATTTGTGGCCACCACGTCATCCAACAGATTGGGCAGGCGCAGGGACACTTGAACCTTTATCATCTCAGAGACGGACAACAAGGATGAATCCCACGGACAACTCTCACCATTTCTAACCATCACATAGAAGGCCGTGTCTTTTAACACGTTTGGAAATTCAAAGGAGGAAACGCCATTCTCAACAGTGTCCTGTTGCAGAATCTGCGTGCTGGTGCCGTCCAACCAGGTGAAATACTGAGGTCCAGACAGCGAAGTGCGTGCCTCCAATTGCGCCGTCTGTCCATAGCAGACAGTGTCGCCTTGGGCAGACACATCTTCCACTCTTGCCAAGTTGACGACTCGCACGGATGAAGGAAACGCACTCTCTTTACTTGCGACATAGCCCTTCCAGCCTGAAGATTGAACACTTCCATCCGTTTGCCAATATACGGTCAGGCTACTACCTGTGGAAACAAAATCTACTGGTTCTGACAAATAATATATGGTGGCTATGCGTTCGGCATTCGCATTCTCCCCATCATATATTTTCAAATAATCATAATTATTTTCACCCCGTAATTCATCCAAATGCAGTACAACGTGCCCGCTTTGCGCCGTAAACGTATGCGTCACCTTCATATTATTAGAATAATT
>JAZUEE010000059.1:0-12402 GCA_045639985.1 Bacteroidales bacterium | reverse complement strand
GAATATACTATTTAAAGAGTTTATTATAAAATAGTTGTATATGATTATTGTTACAAGTAGAGATTTTAGAGCGAATCAAAGTAGATATTTTGATTTAGCGAAAGAGCAGGATGTAATTATTACTTCTCGTGATAAAGGAAGTTATAGATTGGTTCCCATTACGGAAGATGATCTTTTGATGAGTAAAGAAGAACTGATTGCCAAAATTGACAAAGGTATTCAAGAATATAAAGAGGGTTCTTTTGTTAGTATGGATGAGAATGAAAGCGGTGCTGATTTTGTAAATCGGGTTTTATGCTCTACAAAGTAATACTTACAGACAGTGCATGCAAGGATTTGGTCACACTGTCAAAGAAAGCCCCTTTGGCTATAAAAAAAGTTGGCAAATTATTAGATGAATTAAAAAAACATCCTCGAACAGGAACAGGCCAAGTGGAAAGATTAAAATATCATCCAACAGAAGAAATTTGGTCTCGGAGGATAACAAAAAAGCACCGATTGGTTTATAAAATCAATGATGATGTTGTGGAAGTTTTAGTACTCTCAGCTTTTGGTCATTACGAAAATTGATGAAAATGCTTTACCCAGAAAATTTTGAAGAAAAAATAGGTTTTAACACCATCCGGCAGTTGCTTTTGGGACACTGCCTCAGTGCTGTTGGGCAGGGCTACGTGGATGCTATGCACCTGATGACGGACATCGACTCTATCCAGCCGGAATTGGAAACGGTGGAGGAGTTCCGCCAGATACTGCTGTTTGACGAGCCGTTTCCGGCACAAGACTATTTCGATTTGCGTGCCGAGCTTAAGCGCCTGCAAATCAGCGGCACGTACATTGAATTGGAAGAATTGGCGCAATTGCGCGGCTTTATTGTCACAATGACGAATATTTTTGTTTATCTAAAAGTGCGCCACGAAGATAAGAAGTACCCGTATTTGTGGAGTATTTGCGAAGATATGCCGTTGCAACGCGAGTTGACGGCGGCTTTTAATCGGATTTTGGACGACAAAGGCCAACTGCGCGACAATGCCTCTGACGAGCTATGCCGTATCAAGAGCGAAATTAACCGCATATCCAATGCGGCGGACAGGCAGATACGCAAAATCCTGAATGCCGCCAAGCAGGACGGACTTATCAAGGAAGATGCCGAGATGACCGTCCGAAACGGCCGCCTCTGTATTCCCATCGCCGCCCAGTACAAACGTCGGCTCAAGGGCTTTATCCATGATGAGTCGGCCACGGGCCAGACGGTCTTCATCGAGCCGACGGAGGTGTTCGATGCCAACAACGAGCTTAAGGACCTTCAAAACGCCGAGCGCCGCGAGGTGATTCGAATCCTCACGGAGCTGTCCGACAAAATCCGCCCGGCGATTCCCGAATTATTAGATGCGCAGCAACTGATGGGCCATTACGACTTTTTGCGTGCCAAGGCGTTGCTTGCCATTGACCTCAACGCCTCCTTGCCGCATATACACAGCGAATCTATGGTGAATTGGCAGCAGGCCGTTCATCCTTTGCTTTTTTTAACCTTGAAAAGAACCTCCAAAAAAGTGGTTCCTTTGAATGTAACCCTGACAGCGGAAAGCCGTATCCTCATCATCTCCGGTCCGAATGCCGGCGGCAAGTCCGTTTGCCTCAAATGCGTTGGTTTACTGCAATATATGATGCAGTGCGGATTGTTGGTTTCTATGCAGAGCACGTCCGATATGGGCATTTTCCGAAGCATCTTCATAGACATTGGAGATGAACAATCCATTGAAAACGACCTCAGTACGTACAGCTCGCATTTGTCGAACCTCAAGGCGATGGACGACAATTTGGACGCCCGTTCACTTTTTTTAATAGATGAATTTGGGTCAGGTACGGAACCAACATTGGGTGGTGCGTTGGCGGAGGCCATTTTGGAGAGCTTTTACGCCAAAAATGCGTTTGGCATTATCACCACGCACTATGGCAATTTGAAGATGTTTCCAGACACACATTCCGAAGCTGAAAACGGCGCGATGCTGTATGATACCAATGCTTTGAAACCGTTGTATCAGTTGAAGATTGGCAAACCGGGAAGTTCGTTCACGTACGAAATTGCCCGCCATATCGGGTTGGATAACCGCATCATAGATAACGCCATTGCCAAATCGGGCACCGCGCAAATCGACTACGAAAAGAAATTGGAGGAAATCGAAATTGCCCGTTTGGAAACCGAAAAAATGTTAAAACAGGTCCACGCCGCAGACGACCAATTGGCGGATATGATAGACGAGTATTCAGAAAAGTTCTCCGAATTGGACAAGCAGCGTAAAGAGATTATCCAGAAGGCGAAAAACCAGGCCAACAGCATTGTGGAGAGCGCCAACAAGGTAATAGAAAAAACCATCCGCGATATTAAGGAGGCCAAAGCCGATAGCGAAAAGACGAAGAAAGCGCGTGAAAATGTGGTCCAGCTCAAACAGGAACTAACGAAGGAAATAGAATCTATTGAAAAAGAGGAGGCCCTGAAGCCCATCGTACCGGTGAAGCGCACCAAGCCGCGTGAGAAGAAAGTGGTCGATAAAGAGGAAGATGTGACCATTCGCGTGGGCGATTCCGTGTTTATGGCGGATATGCAGATTACCGGCGAAGTGACAAACATCAGTGGCAATGACGCGACCATCGTTTTCAATTCCGTGGCTTTCAAAACAGATTTGCGCAAGTTGTCGAAAATCAGCAAAAAAGAGGCACGCGATGTGCGGCGCACGGGCGTTGTGCATTACAACGAAGGTTCATTGGCAGAGGCCATGAACAAGAAGTTGGCCAACTTCAATGCCACGTTAGATATTCGCGGAATGCGGGTGGATGAGATGATGCCCGTTATGTCGGATTATTTAGATGAGGCGGCGTTATTGAGCATTCGCTACGTGCGCATTCTGCACGGCAAAGGAAACGGCATTCTGCGCCAAGTGGTGCGCCAACTGCTGTCCAGACGCTCGGATGTGGAAAGTTTTGAAGATGAGATTTTGGAAATGGGAGGTTCCGGTATCACGGTGGTGAAAATGACGGATGGAAAATAGTTCACATTAGATAAATATAATGATATGTTGTCGCAAATCAACTGTTCGGGCAAACTGATTGCCATAGACAGGCCCTTGGTGATGGGCATACTCAATGTTACGCGGGATTCCTTTTATGACGGCGGACGTTATACGACGGAGCAGGCCGTGTTGGCGCGTGCGGAGCAGATATTGAGCGAAGGTGGCGACATCATTGACATTGGCGCCGTTTCCACCCGCCCGGGCGCATCTGTTTGTGATGGCGAAACCGAGCGCGACACCATTGTACATACGGTGCAGGCCATTCGCATGCATTTTCCAAAGGCCGTGCTGTCCATTGACACTTTCCGCGCGGAAGTGGCACGCGCCGCTGTTGACCACGGCGCGGACATTATCAACGACATCTCCGGCGGCACATACGATGAACAGATGATTCCCACCATCGGCGAGCTGCAAGTCCCCTACGTTTTGATGCATACCCCCGCGATGCCCGACAAAATGCAGCAATGCATTCAATATGAGGATATTCTCGCGGACATGTTGCAGTTTTTCGGCAGACAGTTGGAGAAGCTGCACCAACATAGCGTTCATGATATTATCATCGACCCAGGTTTCGGATTTGGTAAGACGTTGGAACAAAATTATTTCCTATTGGAAAACCTTCGCGTTTTCAAAACCTTTGAGTTGCCTTTGCTTATAGGCGTTTCCAGAAAATCTATGATCTATAAAAAATTGGATACCACACCAGAAGGCGCTTTGGAAGGTACGTTGGAGGTAACTAAAACAGCGATTGAAAACGGCGCCGACATCCTGCGCGTACACGATGTGAAGGAAACAGTTTCAAGTTTCAAGTTTCAAGTTTCAGGTTTCAAGTTTCAGGTTTCAAGTTTCAAGAATAGGTAATCGCATATCTACTTATATACATTTCTACATTTATACACATTCTCTTTACCGTATTATTACATTATCGTATTATCACATTACCGCATTATCCATGCTTTTCCTTACCAAACATTTTGATTTTGAAATGGCCCACGCGCTGATGGGCTATCCCGGCAAGTGCCGCAATATCCACGGACATTCCTATAAGATGGAGGTCACCGTTACGGGCGAACCCGACCCCGCAAGCGGAATGGTCATAGACTTTAAGTTGCTCAAGGACCTCGTAAACGAAAATATTGTCAACAAGTTAGATCACGCGTTGGTACTTTCCGACAGCGTGGACGCGGACCTCATAGCCACCTTGCGCAAGCATTACGACAAGGTCATCACTTTCCCGTTTGTGCCCTCAACGGAGAATATGCTGGAGCATTTTGCAAAGATACTGCAACCCTGCCTGCCCGCCAATGTGAAGCTCTATTCCATAAGGCTGCACGAGACCGACACTTCGTTTGCGGAGTGGAGGAATGAATAGTTGACCTTGACAATGCCTGGGCCAGCCGACGAAGGGCAATATGTATTTAGATGCTTTTCATTCGCTATAAAGCACTATTTATAAACAGCTTTTATTCACTATCAATAGATTATAAGATAACTTACCAGTAGCGGATCCGACATTTCATTGTCAGCGTCCTCTGCCCGTCATCTTCCAAAATGTTGCGCGTCATATTCCCGTATCGGTCATAACGAAAATATTGCCAATAATAATAGTTCCATAGGAACTCTATATCTATATCGCCATAATTATCCAAGTTGGTAAAGTAATGTTTATCCCCGTATTTGCTCAGCAAAGAAATCCAGCAGGCATCGTTGTATTCAACATCTTCATTGTCAAATGAATACGAGATGTTTTTGGAATCATCGTAAACATTAGACGAGTAAAATCTCAGCGTCTTGTCCTTATAAAAAAGGAGATTGGTCAGACGACCTTTTTGGTCATATTGAATTAGACATAGGTTAGAACTCATTTTTTCGGCTATAGAATCGGGCATTATTTTTTCTTCTTGAATGACTCGCCCATCCTTGTCCATTGTGCAACTATAGGTAATTGGCTGCGGCAGCAGTTCGGAAGAGTTTTGCGCACGCTTTTCCGATTTCCACAGGTAGGTGTCTGAATGATAGGTATATATATGTCGCTCAAGTAACGTGTCGTTGCAATAGATTTCCACTTTGCTTCGCCGTCCTAACGAGTCATATTGGTGAACTTCTTTCCAAGTTTCACCGGAAAGTTTCACCCATTTATCCGTAATCTGTCCCTCTTTGCTATAGCTAACACGGTAGGTAAAAGGAACATCTCTGTCCGTTTGCCCAGTGCCAACCACTTTTTTCAAATGCCCTTTATGCGGAAGCATATCGTCAAATTCATTCCAATCGTTGTTGTATGATTCCAATGGAATAAGGAAATTGTAATTGTTTTCGTATGGAATCACGGAGGTATAGGCGCGATGGCGTTCTAAATAGTTCAATTCTTCCGGACCTAAGGTGTCGCCGAGGTTTCGGAATCTCACGCAGCTGCCGGTTATGGAATCGGTCATAGGCAGTCCTAAGAGTTGTTTGCAATCCTCCCAGTTATGAAAGGCCTGAATGTCCCACAATTGAAATTTTTTAAGAGCCTTTTTATAGTCACGACTATTTTGTCGAGTTTTCTTTTGGTTTTCCGATTGTATATTTTTCCAATACTGCTTTGTCTTTTGAATATAGGGACGAATACTCAAGGGTTTACCGTTCAAGTAGCGATGATAGGATTGGAGGATGAGCCCGGAAATATCGTCGGGATGCGACAAACCCAGTTTGTGAAAGTACGTCCACAGTCGCGACTGGCCCCACAGTTGCCAATGGTTGCGTATCCACATCCCGAGTCCGAAATGCGCATTGGTGCAAAAGGTCTGTTCCTCCATTTGTCGAATGTTGTTACGCACGGAATCGGGAATCAGGATATCCAACTGTCGAAGGCAGTCTTGCAAATCCATCGGAATATAGACGGCGGAATCCCGGGTCTCCGTAGCATTGGTGTGGGAGGAGTCTGTTTGGGCGAAAAGGAGGCAACTACCAACCAATAAGCAAAATAAGAGGATGTACTTTTTAATCATAGGCGGCAAAAATACTAAAACATCTCGAAAGTCAGTAATAAGCGATTTGAAGAAAAATAACCAGCAAAAAACAGTTGATTACAGCCATTTGTATGCTTTTCACCATCCAATATTAATGGTCGTTATCTCATATTTTTTAATAGATAACGACCGATAATAGTATTATTCCTTATCGTTATCTATGTTTTTATAGCAGATAACGACGAGTAATAGCACTATCTTTTGTCGTTATCTAATAATTTTGAGACAATCTGTCTTGAAAAAATTGGGCAGGCTATGTTCTCGAATAGGTTTGCAAGTTCGATCTTTTTCAATAATCAATTTTTGTATTTTCGCGCCTCAATTTTTTAAGAATACGGTCCCAAGATGGATTTTACTGTATGCTTTAAAAACCTTTAATTTCTTTGACTTTTAATAACAAATCATATATATGAAGAAAACACTATTTTCATTGGTATTGACTTTGACCTGCTTTATCGCAACAGCTCAGTTGGCAGCGCCAACGCTTTACTCTCCAGCCGACAACCTGACGGGCGCTTGGACCCGTCAAGATTTTCAGTGGACCAAGGTGACGAATGCCACCGGTTATACATTCCAGATTGACACCACGGCGTCCTTCGATTCACCCCTTTTATACGAAGCCACCCAAAGTTCCACATCCAGCACCTATCAGTCTCGAATTCATAATAATATGCGCTATGGCACAACATACTACTGGCGGGTGCGGGCATACAATGCGACAGATACATCGGCCTGGTCAACCATCAGGCAATTACTTACGACCGACCGCGTTGTCTTGGATTCACCTTCCAACGACACCAGCAGCACGAGCGGTTGGTACACACGTCAGGAGTTTTCTTGGAGAAATTCCAAAGGGTCAACATCCTACATTTTGCAATTGGACACCACTCCTGACTTCAACTCGCCCATTCTCCGTAGTTTCACCAAAACCAATTCCCAAAGCAATACGGACACTTACGTGTCATACGTGGTGAATGACATGCGCTATGGCACGATGCACTACTGGCGGGTGTGTGCCATTAATACCGTGGATACCTCCGGCTGGTCCGACACTTGGCAATTCCACACGACCGATCGAGTCGTCTTGAATTCCCCTTCAAACAACACAACAGGGACGGACAGCAAATATACGAGACAAGAATTTCAATGGAGAAATTCTAAAGGTTCAAGTTCATACATCCTTCAATTGGACACCACTCCTGACTTCAACTCGCCCATTCTCCGTAGTTTCACCAAGACCAATTCCCAAAGCAATACGGACACTTACGTGTCATACGTGGTGAATGACATGCGCTATGGAACGATTTATTACTGGCGGGTTTGTTCCATTAACGCCGTGGATACCTCCGGCTGGTCCGACACCTGGCAGTTCCACACAACGGACTGCGTTGTCTTGAATTCCCCTTCAAACAACACAACAGGGACGGACAGCAAATATACGAGACAACAATTCCAATGGTATAATTCACGAGGATCAAGTGGATATATCCTTCAATTAGACACCACGCAGGAGTTCAATTCTCTTATCCTTCGTAGTTTCACTTCAACCAATTCCCAAAGCAATACAGACACATATTTTTCATATATAGTGAATGACATGCGCTATGGCACGATATACTACTGGCGGGTGTGTGCCATCAATGCCGTAGACACCTCCGGCTGGTCCGAAACCTGGCAATTCCACACGACCGATCACGTTGTGTTAAGAGGTCCAGCTAACAACTCCACCGGACAAAGTGTCTCTGCCACCCAACTCAGTTGGAACAACTCATTGGGAAGCACCAGTTACCTTGTTCAATGGGACACCTCCAACACATTCACTTCCAGTCTGCTGGATTCTTACACGATGACTGCTTCGGGCTCATCCTTTGTAGACTACTTCTACAAGAACATCAGTGGCTTACGGTATGGAACCACCTACTATTGGCGCGTACGTTCAGCCAACAATGCGCCTGACACTTCCGGTTGGTCCGCCATCTGGCAGTTTACCACCAGCTACCAACTGACAACTGGCCCCGTACTCACGGCACCTACCAATGACACCGTAGGCATTCCTTACAATTCGAATTTAGCTTTCTCTTGGCAACCCATAGAAAATGTACAGGGCTATTATTACCAAATCAGCACCAGCAATGATTTTTCAACAATCATAGCGCAGGGCAACACCTCGTTAACCTTCACCAGCGTCTCAAACTTCTCTCCTACCACCACCTACTACTGGCGTGTGCGTGGATACAACAATTCTGGTAATTCCGTATGGTCGCAGGTATGGAATTTCACCACGAACGATGTCGTCTTAACGCCACCTGTACTCGTGTCGCCAGCGAACGATGCCACCGTTCAAACTTCCGATGTCACATTAATGTGGCAAAATGTATTTGGCGCCAACAGCTACGAATTGCAGTTCTCCATGGATGCCAATTTTGTCACAGCCGTAACCAACTTCACAACCACAAGCACGCAATATTCGCTTACGGGTATTCCTGACAACACCACTTTGTATTGGCGTGTTCGCGCCACCAACGGCAACACCTTCAGCGACTGGTCTGCACCATGGCATTTCACTACAAATGAATGTCAAACAAGTAGTTACGCCTTCTCGCATTCTATATGCAATGGCGAAAGCTATGAGTTCTTTGGACAGACGCTGACCACCAGCGGCGACTATTCGCAAGTGCTCACCAATGCTGACGGCTGCGACAGCATTGTCACGCTGCACTTGACGGTGTTCCCTACAGAATCCACTGAGTTCTCGGAGACGGCATTTGACAGCTACACCTGGAATGGGCAAACCTATACCGAATCAGGTGATTACACGCAGACATTGTCCAACATTCATGGTTGTGACAGTATCGTCACCCTGCATCTCACCCTCACCGTTGGCATTGACGACTGGGCAGAAAGCATTTCCATTTTTCCAAATCCAACCTACGGGAAATTGAGGATTGAAAATGGAGAATTGAAGATGCAAAATATAAAGATATTTGATGTTTTCGGCAAACAGGTGACCACGATTCCAATCGATGAGAGCCAGGCAGAAATCGACCTCTCCTCATACACTGCCGGCGTATATTTCCTGCAAATTAAAACCGATAAAGGCGTAGCGATAAGGAAAGTGGTGAAGAAGTAGGGGATTACTGAACTATTGAAGTCAATATGGTTATTCACAAATCACATTCACCATATTTTTGTATTTTCGCGCCTCAATTTTAAGGTTTAAAGTTTAAAGATTGACTGCGTAGCTCATTTTCACATTATCGCATTATCACATTAACACATCAATACAATGAATCCATTATTCAATCCTTCTGTTTATCAAAACCGTAGAGAAAAGCTGACGCAAAGCGTGGGCAATGGTATCGCTGTTTTCTTGGGCAACCACGAAGCTCCGATGAACTATCCAGACAACACTTACAACTTCCGTCAGGACAGTGATTTTCTATATTTCTTCGGCCTTTCTATCGCCGACATCGCCGCCGTTATCGACTTCGACGCGCATCGTTCCATCATCTTCGGCAATGACTTTGAAATCGATGACATCATCTGGATGGGCGACCAGCCCACGATTGCTTCTTTGGCTGAGAAAGTCGGTGTGAGCGAGACTATGCCGATGGCCAAGTTGGAAGAATACATTCATGACGCACAAAGCAAAGGCCGCAAGGTTCATTTCACCCCGCAATATCGTGGCGACAACCAAATATGGTTGGCCAATATGACGGGTATCAATGTCAACAACATCCGCGAGGCCGCCTCTTTGGAACTCATCAAGGGCATAGTAGCTTTGCGTTCCGCTAAGGAGCAATGCGAAATCGACGAAATGGACAAGGCCTGCGAAATCGGTGTGAAGATGCACACGGCTGTTATGCGCCGCTGTGTGGCTGGCGCCTCCGAACACGAACTCGCCGGCATTGCCGAAGGTATCGCTCTTTCCTATGGTAACGGCATCTCCTTCCCGGTGATTCTCTCCCAACACGGCGAAACGCTGCACAACCATCTGCACAACGGCATCCTCAAAGAAGGCAATATGTTGTTGATGGACGCTGGTGCCGAAGGCCTGATGAACTACTGTTCCGACTACACTCGTACAATGCCTGTGGGTGGCAAGTTCTCCACCAAACAGCAAGAGATTTATGAAATCGTCCTCAAAGCCAATATGGACGCTATTGATGCGGCTCATCCCGGAATGTACAACAAGGAACTCCATCGCCTCTCCTGTGAAGTGATTGCTCAAGGATTGAAAGACCTTGGCTTGATGAAAGGTGATGTAAAAGAAGCTGTTGAGGTTGGCGCACACGCCCTCTTTATGGTTCACGGCCTCGGCCATCAAATCGGCTTGGACGTTCACGATATGGAAGGCTTGGGACAAATTTACGTCGGCTATGACGAGACTGTCCGTCCGAGCAACATCTTCGGCTGGGCTTCCCTCCGCATGGCACGCGAACTGAAACCGGGCTTCGTGGTCTCCATCGAACCGGGCATCTACTTCATTCCGCACTTGATTGATATCTGGAAGAAGGAAAACAAGTTCGCCGACTTCATCAACTACGATGTGGTGGAGAAATACAAAGACTTCGGCGGTATCCGTATCGAAGACGATCTTTTGATTACGGAAACAGGTCACAGAGTTCTTGGACCGCACTTGCCAAAGGGCGTGGATGAACTGGCAGCTATTATTGGTAAATAATTGTTTGTAAATAAAATAAATATGAAAGAAAAACTCTTATCTCGATTTTCAAAATACATTTCCTACGCCACCACGTCAGATGAAACTTCTGAAACCTATCCATCCACCCAAGCTCTTTTGGACTTTGGGGATGTAATGGTGGAAGAGCTCAAAGCCATCGGTATGACGGAAGTGGCCAAAGACGAATATGGCTATGTAACAGCTTTATTGCCAGGCAATACAGACTCCAAACAACCGACAATCGGTTTCATCGCCCATTTTGACACGGCCCCCGATATGCCCGGTATCGCTGCACCGCGCATCATTGAAAATTATGACGGCAAAGACATTATGTTGGATGCTGAAACCAACACGGCGCTCACCTTGGCTGATTTCCCGGAATTGGCAGACTATAAAGGACAAACATTGCTCACTACGGACGGCAAAACCTTGCTGGGTGCCGATGACAAAGCCGGTGTGGCTGAAATCGTCTGCGCGATGGAATACCTCATCCAACATCCTGAAATCAAGCACGGTCCCATCAAGGTCGGTTTCACGCCTGACGAGGAAATCGGACAGGGTGTGAAGTATTTCAACACCGAGAAGTTCGGCTGTGACTTTGGTTATACGATGGACGGCGGCGCGATTGGCGAACTCGAATATGAGAATTTCAACGCCGCTTCCGCCTGCATTAAAATCCAGGGTCGCAACATTCACCCGGGCTATGCCAAGAACAAGATGGTCAACTCCCAGCTGATTGCTATGGAGCTTAACGCTATGCTGCCCGAGTTCGAGCGCCCGCAATACACACAAGATTACGAAGGCTTCTTCTTGCTCATCCACATGGAGGGCAGTGTTGAAAACAGCCAACTTAACTACATCATCCGCGACCACGACCGCGCCAAGTTCGAGGCCAAGAAACAGCAGATGCAGCAGATTGTGGATTTCCTCAATGTGAAGTACAACAACCGTCTGACGTGCGAAATCAAAGACCAGTATTACAATATGCGCGAAAAGGTGGAACCCGTATTTTACGTGGTGGAGCGTGCGATGAAAGCTATGGAAGATGCCGGTATAAAACCCATTGTACAACCGATTCGCGGAGGTACAGATGGTGCAAACCTTTCTTTCAGAGGACTGCCTTGCCCCAATATTTTCGCTGGCGGACACAATTTCCATGGTAAATACGAGTATGTTCCATTGGAATCCATGGTGAAAGCTACCGAAGTAATCCTAAATATTGCGAAAATATAGCTTATAATATTGTACATCATTTATTTACAAAGGAGGCGCGACTGTTCGCGTCTCTTTTGTTTCAATTACATATTTGCATATCAACTCGTTATGACATTAATTTGTACTTGTGCACTCCCAAAACATACTAACTTATTAATTAATTCTCTATGAAAAAGACGCTTATTACACTCCTGATCTCTTTTGCAATCTTCATTGCTCAAGCTCAATCGGGTCATTCCCATTGGAACCATATTAATTCTGGATATCCTAATCCGAATATTCCAGCGACATCTACCATCATACTCAATGCTGAACACGGAGAAGCGTTTGTCGTTTACATAGATGGCGATATTGTGAACCAGCTTCCGCAGAGTCGCGTGATGATTCCCAATGTCACTCACGAACTGCACGACGTTTACGTTGTGCT
>JAZUEE010000058.1:0-2491 GCA_045639985.1 Bacteroidales bacterium | reverse complement strand
GGCCTCCGACTTCTGAGTTCCGCACACGAACTAAAATTCATTGATTTTGACAAGTTCAAGTGTGGCTGTCCTCTTCTGGACGTTGGTCTGCTGAAATACCTCTGCCTTGATGTGGATGATGCCTATCGCTTTGAGAAATTCCATATTCACGGTGAGCAAAGCAGGGAAATCTGGAATTATTTCGTGAAGGAATATTTCTTTGCAGAAGATAATCTGGCACGGAAGTGGTTTGGGGAAGATGCCGATTTCAGAGCTGTGGAAAGGAGACTCGAACCGTATCGCCAATTAAGGGAACAGGAATTCTGCTATGAAAACGGCATAGCATAATTCCGACGTTATGTGATACAACGGTTTACTCGGGTGGCACTTTGGGCGAGTAGGCTTTAATTTTCTGTTTTTATCATGAATGGCAGATGGCAGATGTCTTCCAACAGTTTGCTTGCCCTTTCTGCATTATAGGAGGATTCACCATAGAGAGCATCAAAGAATTGCGTCAACTCATATTGGCCTATACCATTTTTCAGTTGATATACAAGACACAAATTCTGAATACCGATATTGGAGGCAATGATGTCAAGGTCAGTTCCACCAATCTGGTGGAGAGCCAGTTGGTAGGCATCAGCCGAATAGTCCCGTATCAGTCTTTCTATTTCGCCTAAGTTCGTAAAGCCCATTTTCAGCAACACTCTCAGGAAAGGCATCAAGGGCGTGGGATGAATTTCCGCTTGGTTGATGGCCGCAATTTTGTCTGTCAGTCGCTTAAATGGCTCCAGTTCCAGATATTTGCCGAACGACTCTCCATCAAGTGGAATGTTGTCAAAGTCCCGGTTCTTCAAAAGACGGTCAACCTTATAGCGATATGCAGTCAACGAAGACCGTAAACGTGAAAATTCATCGTCAACCAATTCCAATACACCAGCCAACCGGCTTAAGGTGCGGAGATATTCATTTGGTATTTCGATATCTGATTTGTATCCGATGTCATGCTCTATTGTTGACCATACATGTTGTAGGGCACTCCTCATCTGTATTTCAAACCTATATTCGTTAATCTCCGGCATCTTCTCATCATAATACAGGCTCTTCGGTATCGAACAGATGTAGTGTAGTGACAAATACCCGAAACTGTTTATTTTGTGTGATTTACGTTTATCGACCGAATTTTTCCAATCCACCGTGAAAAGGCTTTCCATCAGCGCAGCTATCTTGTCCACCTCGTTGGTGTAGAATGTTATGATGCGCGCACCTACGATATCTGTCAGGTCGGCCAGCGACCTATACTTACTACCCTTTCGTGCCAATTTACCGACGAGACTCTTTTCCGTCTTGATACGGGCTTCGATGGCTGTAACTGCGATGTTGTTTTGCTCAAGACATTTGTGAAGATTTTGAAGTATTATCTCCTTCATCGTCTTGAAAACGTCCTGTTTTTCTTGATACTCCTCAAGAATCATGGTACAATGTGTGTCAAGTGGCAAATTCTCCATTTTTACAGACGGTTTTCCATAATTCTTATATACGTTATTAAATATGGTCGCAAATATACAATTATTTTTTGATATAGACCTCTCAAATGGTCTTTTTAATGTCAATTTATTATTTCATAGAAGTTGTCGCTCAAAACACAATACAATATTGGAATAAAAGCAATGAAAGGGCCGCCCATAAAAAGGCGTTATTTTGCCAAATGTTGTAAAATTCTTACATAACATCACGGAAATGAATGGAGATTAAAGGAAATTTTGTACCTTTGCCAACAAAGGTCGGCTAACGGTTAGCCAAAGACATTCCAACTTTAATAAATAAGCAATGAAATCTCTTTTGAAAAAATTTCCTCTTTCGTTCAACTTCGTCCTATTGCTATGTTCGATAATGCCAATCACGGAGAATCATGAGGTCATCTTCTATTTGAATGTTGTCTTAGGTGTCGTATTCCTTATTCTATGGATTGTTGGCGAAATATTCAATCGCAAATTTGTAAATATCCTGCAGTGGTCCGTCGCAGAGAGAATATACTCAGCACTAATCGCTGTATGCGGAATAATGATACGCTATTCAATGGATCTTCCTATCAGTCAAATATTAATGTGGTGGTTTATTTTGGTTGTTTCAATCGGTACACTTGTCATCCCTGATAAAAAATAAGACGTGCATTATATATAATAAACGAAGGGACGCTATTTGATGCGTCCCTTCGTTTATTATGGAATCCTGTCAGGTTTACCAGATATCTTCGGGCTTTTCGGGGTTATCGTAAACCTCCTTGGCTGCATATTCGAAGAAGTCAAGCACCAGGAAACGCTCTGCATCATCGATACAGGATTTCAAACGTAGGTAGTACTGCTCGTCCGGACTCATATACTGACGCAACAGGATTCGGCGTAGGAATCCAGCATCGGAACGCATTGGACTGGCACCGCCCTGGCCCCAACAGAAATACTGGGGTGCCTTCATATAATCCTTGGCACGCAGGAATCGGTCAATCTGGGCG
>JAZUEE010000057.1:0-3761 GCA_045639985.1 Bacteroidales bacterium | reverse complement strand
AGCCCGAATACAGCCCCTGATGCTCCAACCATGTTGAAGCTGTTGAGGAAGGTGTCGCGCGCATTGGCGGTGATGTTGACGAGCTCATTGATGGAACCGGGATTTTGCTGCAGGTAGAGCAGGTTGTTGTCCAACATTTCCTTGAATTGGAGGTTGGTGTTGTTCTCAACAAGGTATTTGTAGGTGTCTATAGAAGGACTATTGATAAACTGATTGAGTAGTGAGAGCATGGGGTGCAATTGAAAGAAAAGAATCACATAGTGCACGAGTGCGGCGCCAATGCCCGTAATCAAATAGTAGATGATAAATCTTTTCGTACCCCAGTGGCTTTCAACGGCGGCACCAAACATCCACAATGCGAACATGTTGAAAAAGATGTGCCCGAAGTTGGCATGCATGAACATGTAGGTGATGAATTGCCAGGGCTTAAAGTCAGGAGCGGTAATATAGTGCAACCCCAACCATTTGTTGAGGTCGCATAAACCTGTCGTATGGAATATGTATGTCGATAAAAAGACCAGTATATTGAGGATGAGTAGGTTTTTTACACCTGGCGGTAGGATGTTGAATCCGCCCATTCTAATTTGATTGTCCATGAGATAGAGTTATAAGTTATGAGTTTTGAATTATGAGTGGATGCTGTGAATTTGCATTATTTGTAAAAAAGTTTGCAAAGGTACTAAAAAAAACTATTTTTGCGTTGTGAAAAAATTGATCCCTCTTCCCAATAGTAAAAGTATTATTATCAGGCAGTTGGTGCGTGATTTCGTGCTGACGGGGAACGTGTTGCCCATAGAAAAGGACGAAAGTAATGATGTGGTTGTAACGTATCGTGCGCTGCTTTCGACGTTGACTCCAGCACAGACAGTCATTGATGTTGAGGATTGCGGTGCGGCCTACAGATTTATGATGGCTTTGTTGGCTGTCATGCCTGGAACATGGGTGTTGACGGGGACTCCACGGCTGCTGCAAAGGCCGATTGATGAGCTCGTTGGCGTGTTGCGTTCAATCGGGGCGGAGATTTCTCGTGTTGAGAACGGCTGGCGAATAATTGGAAAGCGGTTGTCTGCGACGGAACTGTCTGTAGATTGCCGGAAAACCAGCCAATATGCGTCTGCGCTGTTGTTGATTGCTCCTAAAATCGGTTTGAAAACCCTACATTTAGCCCCTGCTTCAATCGGCTCGGTTTCATATATACAATTGACCCAATTGATTACGCAAGAAGTTGTGAAAATTCCCGAATTGCCTTCTTGTCCATCCCATTTGGGTGGAGTGGGGGATTGGAGTGCCGCTCTTTTTTGGTACGCCAAAGCCTTGTTGACGCCGGGCTCGGAGTATGAATTGCTTAACTTATCGTTGGCATCGGCACAAGCCGATTCGGTGATCGCGAAGTGGTTCGCCGAAATGGGTGTCGTGAGTACGGAAACGGCACAAGGTGTGCTTGTGACTGCGAAATCATGCGCATCGGCTCGAAATCCTCGCGTTTTCGATGTGGCCGATAATCCCGATGTGGTTCCTGTGATGGCCGCTTTGGCCTGCCTGTTGCCCGCCGACTTTACGTTTGTACATACGAAAAATTTGGCATATAAGGAATCTAACCGTCTGACAGATTTGGCCGAACAGCTCTCTCGTTTTGCAGAAGTGGAGATAGAAGAAGATATGCTGAGGGTGATGGGACGCCCTCGAATATGTTGGCCGAAGCCGCCATATAAGTTTCATTCATACCACGATCATCGTTTGGTGATGGGATTTTTATTGTTTGATGCAATGTGCTGTATTGAAGACACTTCCTGCTTGCGCAAATCCTATCCCGAATTGTTGGACTTTTGCTGATTTTCAAGCTCCTGATTTCTGAATTTTGCGACTGTTTTTAGTCGTAAGTATAATCAAGTTTTATGTAAGTGTTTTATTTACAATAGGATGGTGTTGTAAAAAAAAGAGGTTGGTGGGGGTTGCAAGATTGCCAAAAAAGTGTACTTTTGCGCGCCTAAAAAATACCGATTATTGTCCTTAATAGTAAAAGGAAAATTAATTAAGAACTCGGGAAATGTGGGTGAAGACATTTCCCCTAAAACAACAAAACTGAAAAATGGATGCAGTAAGTTACAAAACAATTTCGGCGAATGAAAAAATCGTCAAGAAAGAGTGGGTTTTAATCGATGCACAAGAAATGGTAGTCGGCCGTCTTGCAACGGTAGTGGCACGTATTCTGAAAGGCAAAAACAAACCCTATTACACACCGAGCTTTGACTGTGGCGACAATGTCGTTATCATCAATGCGGAGAAGGTGAAATTCTCTGGCAACAAATGGACGGAGAAACAATATGTTCATCACACCACATATCCTGGTGGTCAGCGTTTCGCTACCCCGAAGGAAGTGTTGCGTAAATATCCTGAACGTATTCTTGAACACGCTATCAGAGGTATGCTTCCCAAAAACAGACTGGGAGACAAACTTTATCGCAACCTCCACGTGTATGTTGGACCAAACCATCCGCACGAAGCACAGCAACCCAAATTAATAAACGTTAACGACATTAAATAACTATGGCAGTAACAAATACATTAGGCAGAAGAAAAACAGCTGTTGCCCGTCTGTATATGCAGCCCGGCAGTGGTGAAATCAAGGTTAATAACCGTGATTATAAGGAATATTTCTGTGTTCCTACATTACAATTCAAGGTGGAACAACCGCTTCGTTTGGCTGACGTTTTGGGTCAGTATGACATTAAGGCCAATTTGGATGGCGGCGGTGTTACCGGTCAGGCAGAAGCACTTCGCATGGCTATCGCTAAAGCACTCGTCGAAATCAATCCTGAGTTCCGCTCAATGATGAAGTCTCAAGGATTCCTTCGTCGTGACCCGCGTATGGTTGAACGTAAGAAACCAGGTCAACCCAAGGCACGTAAAAGATTCCAATTCAGCAAACGTTAATATATACATTATATATATTTACAATGCGTGTTTAGTATCGAAACTGCGGAGATTTCAAAAGAACTACCCCGTGGTTGCTTTTAAGAACGTAAACAATTAAAAAAAACAAAAATGTCAAGATTACAATTTGAAGAATTATTAGACGCAGGTTGTCACTTCGGACACCTTAAAAGAAAATGGAATCCCGCAATGGCTCCTTATATCTTTATGGAGAAAAACGGTATTCATATTATTGACTTGTACAAAACCATCGAAAAAGTTGACGATGCCGTAGAAGCCGCTAAAAATATCGCCCGCTCCGGACGTAAGATTTTATTCGTGGCAACGAAAAAACAAGCAAAGGAAACGGTTTCCTCTATGGTTAAAGAAGTCGGTATGCCGTATGTGACCGAACGTTGGCCGGGCGGTATGCTCACCAACTTCTTCACTATCCGCAAGGCCGTGAAGAAAATGAGCGACATCGACCATTTGATTGAAAGCCCGCAATTCAAAAACATTTCCAAACGCGAACGCCTTCAAATCCAACGTGAACGCGCCAAACTCGAAAAGAACTTAGGTTCAATCGCTGACCTTAATCGCCTCCCGGCAGCTGTCTTCATCGTTGACGTGATGAAAGAACATATCGCTTTGGCTGAAGCCCGCAAACTCGCCATCCCGACGTTCGCCATCGTTGACACCAACTCCGATCCTCGCACGATTGACTACCCGATTCCGGCCAATGACGATGCATCCAAGTCTATCGCCGTTATCCTCAAAGCCATCTGCGAAGGCATTAAGGAAGGTCTCGCTGAACGCGAAATGAATAAAGACGCTCAAGTTGAAGAAAT